>NZ_QUFG01000011.1:0-95249 GCF_003478405.1 Faecalibacterium sp. AF28-13AC
TTCCGTTACAAGTTTTTCGATATTGTTCAATTTTCAAGGTCCTGTGCGCCTCAGCCGACTGGCTGACGACTTGATTATTTTATCACAGAAGTGATTTTTTGTCAAGCACTTTTTCGAAGCGTTTCGAACGTTTTGAACTTGGAGCGCTTCCGATTTCTCAGAACTGACTGGAATCTTTTGGCGTCTATTGGTTCTTTTCTCTCGCTTCTCAGCTGGGACTTCAGAAGTCATTCTTTTGTCTCAGCGCTTGGCGCTCAAGTATAATACCATACACCGGGGTGGATGTCAACACTTTTTTACAAATTTTTTTCAAAAAATTCAAATTGCTGCGTTCGGGGCAGATCGGTCTCTCTTTTTCGCTGCCAATGTGCTGCTGTTTCAAGCTTTCTTCCTATTATATAGAAAAGCTCCACGCCTGGCATCGGAGGATGCAGGCATGGAGCCTGGATTCAGTTTTTCTCTTCCTGTTTCATCTCGCGCAGCGTGAGCCAGACGGCTGCTGCCAGCACCGGCAGCAGCCCGATCAGACCAATGGGCGTGGGACCCAGCACATTATAATAGGCATCTGCCGGGTAGGTCAGCACCATGAACAATGCCGCAACTGCATTGAATGCACCATGCGCGATGGCCGGCACCCAGATGCAGCTGGTCTTTTCATAGAGAAGATCCAGCAGACTGTTCATGGCAAAGCAGAACACGCACCATACCACAAGGCCGAGTACCGGTGCGCCCAGATAGTCCGTGCCGTACTCATAACCCACCAGCAGCATCAGCGGCCAATGCCAGACGCCCCAGATGACACCGCCCAGCAGACGGCCATTGAGCAGGCCAAACCGTTCCTTCAGGCAGGGCATCATATATCCGCGCCACCCGGCCTCCTCGCCCACGGCAAAGAACATATTGATGAGCGGACCCAGCGTCACGGCAAGCAGGCCGGTCTGCAGCATGTAGCTGACATTGGATACCCCCAGCTGGCTTTTCAAAGTCTGGGCGTCCATCTCGCCGCCGTAAGCCGCCACCAGCCAGCTGCCCGAAACGTCCAGCCGATGCGGGAACACGGCAAAATAGAGCACCGCTGCCAGCACGGTGAACACCGCCGGGCCAAACCAGGCGGCCAGCCAATAGCGGCGCTTGCCCTGCACCTTCCAGCCGATGCCGGTGGGCTGATGCAGATAGACTTTTTTCGCCGCAAGCACGGCCGCCAGAGGGCAGAACATGCTCACGGACAGCAGCGCACGGTATACCGCAGCATTGCCCTGAAGGAGCTGCATGCTTGCATACACCTGACACAGCCAGGCCAGACCGAATGCCGTTAAAAAGTAGATCCCAAAACTCTGTTTTTCTCTGCTGCTCATACGAACTTCACCGCCGTTCCATACGCAATGACTTCCGCTGCGCCCTGCATGACGCTGGCGGACGCATACCGCATTCCGACCACAGCATCCGCGCCCAGCTCTTCGGCGTTCTTGACCATGCGGCCAGTGGCGATCTGCCGGGCTTCGGTGAGCATCTCAGCATAGTCGGTAACTTCGCCGCCCACAAGGGTGCGGAACCCGGCCATGATGTCGTGGCCGAAGTTGCGGCTCTGCACCGTGCTGCCCCGCACCACGCCCAGGGCCTCCATCTTTTTGCCGGGGACTTCGTTAATAGTTACGATAAGCATCTTCTTCTCCCTTTCTGATCTCTCGGATCCGGTCTGCCAGAACCTTCAGCGTACCAAGGATGCAGCCCGCCGGGATGCCGAACAGCAGCACCCGCAGCGGCAGCGGCGGCATATCCTGCGGGTCCATCCAGATGGCCCACGCGGTAATGCCCATGGTCAGCAGCATGATCGCGGTAAACAGGCCTGCGCCCACCAACGCCCCTTTGATGCGCTCGGCTTTCCGGTCTACTTGTTCAATGTTCACAAAGGACACCCCCTGTTCCTCTTTTGCGGACAGACGCGCCAGCGTCTGCTCCACATCCAGTTCACTGAGGCTGCCGGGTTCCCGCTGCAATCGCTCGCAGAAGTTGATGGCTTCGTCGAGGTCGGTGCGGCGGGCGCACAGACGTTCCATCTGGCGGGCCATGCCGTCGGCAAGGGTGCACTCCCCTTCCAGCATCTGGCGGATCTCTGCCAGCGGGACGTCCAGCTTGCGCAGCAGCTTGATGCGGCGCAGGCGTTCCACGTCCGCCTCGGAGTAGCTGCGGTATCCGTTGCCGGGTTCCCGCCGGGGGCTGATGAGCCCTTCTTCCTCATAAAAGCGGATGTTCTTCTTGGTCACGCCCACAGCAGCTTCTACTTCGTTGATCTTCATCGCTCGGCGGCCTCCTTACGCACCTACTTTACACCTTCCACAAAGGGGAAGGTCAAGGGGTTTCAGCAAAAAAGTCTTCCCCTCGCCGAGAGAAAGACTTTTTGCGCTTAAAAATAGCACTTGATCTGGAACCGGTCGGCATGGTCGGCCTGTTTTTCCACCACGATCCGCTCATGGTTGAAATCGAAGTGGACCGGGGTGCACAGTTCCGTGTTTCGGGTCAGGCGGAGAAGCTCCTGCACCCGCTTCTTTTCCTCCGGCACATAGAACAGGTAGCTGACGCCCTCTTTTTTGGCGCGGCCGGTGCGGCCGATGCGGTGGGTGTAATGTTCGTTGTCGCCGGGGACGTCGTAGTTGATGACGGCGTCCACGTCCGAGACGTCGATGCCGCGGGCCGCCACGTCGGTGGCCACGAGGATGGCCAGTTTGCCGTCCCGGAAGTTCTGCATGATCTGGTTGCGCTCTTTCTGGGAGAGGTCGCCGTGGAGGCAGTCCACCGAGAAGCCGAGGCGGGCCAACTGGTTGGCCAGCGTGGCCGTGTTGAACTTGGTATCGCAGAAGACCATGACCCGCTTGTAACCCTCGCCGATGATGATCTGGGCTAGGTCGGAGAGCTTGTTGCGGCCGGAGGTCTCCAGCATGTACTGGGTGATCTTGGGCTGGCTCTCCTCCCTGGGCTGGACGGTGATCTCCTCGGCGTTGTGCTGGTACAGCCAGCCGATGTCCATGACCTCGCGGCTGATGGTGGCCGAGAACATGGACAGGTGTTTGCGGGCCTTCATCAGCTCGATGATGTGGCGGACATCCTTATAGAAGCCCATGTTCAGCATCTCGTCGGCTTCGTCCAGCACGATCTGGGTGACGTGGGAGAGGTCGATGCTGTGGTGTTTGTAATGGTCCATCAGGCGGCCGGGGGTGGCGACCACGATCTGGCACCCCTCTGCAAGGCGTCTGGCCTGCTTTTCCATGTTGGCGCCGCCGTAGACGCAGGCGACTGCAACGCCCGGCATAAAGGCCGTGAGGGCGGTCAGCTCCTCGGCGATCTGCTGGGCCAGCTCACGGGTGGGGGCCAGAATGACCGCCTGCGGCACCTTTTGGGCCGGGTCGATCTGCTCGGCCACCGGGATGCCGAAGGCACAGGTCTTGCCTGTGCCGGTGGGAGCCTTGGCGATGACGTCCCGCCCCGCCAGCATGACGGGGATGGTCTTTTCCTGAATTTCGGTCATTTCCGCAAAGCCCATCTGCTCCACAGCCTTGTGGATGGCTTCGCTGCAATGCAGTTCACTGTACAGCATGATCCTTCTCCATTCCGTTCCGATTTTCTTACAGTATACCATGAAATGCCGCGCTTGTCAGTAACAAAAAGAGCCATGCCCCCATTTGGGAGCACAGCTCTTGGATGCAGATCTCTGTTGCAGGGATCAGGCAGTCTCTTCGACGCTCTTGTCAGCGGCACGGCCTGCTTCGAGCTTCTGCTTGAAACGGCCGCTGGCCTTGAAGCCGGGGATGGAGGTGGACTCCAAACGGCTGGAGACCTTGGTCTTGGGGTTGGTGTAAGCCTTCGGCTTGCGGGGGCGCATCTCGAAGCGGCCAAAGCCGGCGATGGTCACCTTTTCATCTGCGCGCAGGCAGTCTGCGATCTGGTCAAACAAAGCGTCCATCGTGGTCTCGACCTGTGCTTCGGTGAAGCCGGTCTTGCGCGCCACGGTCTCAATCATCTGGGAACGAGTCATTTTTATCGATATCCTCCTGGAACGTCCAAAAGTAACGTCTTTTGGCAAATTTTGCGTTGTTGATTATAACAAATGCGGCTCTTCATTACGATGGATTGCGCACGAAACGCATCTATTTGCGCACGAGTTACATTCAGACCGTCAATTCTTATGATACAGCGTTGCAATATCCACCAGAGGGATATTCTTGAGCTCGTGTTCGCTGCGCAGGCATTCCACCAGCGCATTGGCCGTATCCACGGCGGTGATGCAGGGGATGCTCAGCTCCACGGCCTTGCGGCGCAGGCGGACGGAGTCGCGCTTGGGGTCGCGGCCCTTGGCGCTGGTGGAGAAGACATAGTCCACCAGACCGCTCTGGAGCAGGTCCACGATGTTGGGCGACTCGCCGGACATGTTGCGCACTTCGTTGCAGGGGACCATGTGCTTGTTGAGCCAGGCGCAGGTGCCGGAGGTGCCATAGAGCTTGTAGCCCATGCTCTTGAGCTTCCAGGCGATGTCCACGAACTCCGGCTTGTCGCTGTCCTTCACGGTGAAGATGCAGCAGGAAGCGGGGCCGGGCGTCTTGAAGGTGTAGCCCGCACCGATCAGGCCCTTGAGCAGGGCGTCGTGGAAGTTGGGCGCGATGCCCAGCACCTCGCCGGTGGACTTCATCTCCGGGCCGAACTGGGTATCGACGCCGTGCAGCTTCTCAAAGCTGAAGACGGGCACCTTGACCGCCACATAGGGGGCGTTGGGGTGCAGGCCGGTGCCGTAGCCCATGTCGGTGAGCTTCTCGCCCAGGCAGCAGCGGACAGCCAGATCGACCATGGGCACACCGGTGACCTTGGAAATGTACGGCACAGTACGGGAAGAGCGGGGGTTGACCTCGATGACATAGACCTTGCCGTTGGAGACCGCGTACTGGACGTTCACCAGACCGGTGACGTGCAGCTCGCGGGCAAAGCGGCCGGTATAATCGACCATGGTGTCGATCTCGGCCTGGGTCAGATGCTGGGCCGGGTAGACGCAGATGGAGTCGCCGGAGTGGACACCGGTGCGCTCGATCTGCTCCATGACGCCGGGGATGAGGAAGTTCTCGCCATCGCAGATGGCGTCCACTTCGCACTCGGTGCCCATGATGTACTTATCCAGCAGGACGGGGTGGTCCATATCCACGTGCTCGGTGATGACGCCCATGTACTCGATGACGTCGGCCTTGGTGTAGGCGACGATCATGTTCTGGCCACCCAGCACGTAGGAGGGGCGCATCAGGACGGGCAGGCCGATCTCGTCGGCAGCCGCCAGAGCCTCTTCCAGGTTGAAGACGGTGCGGCCGGGGGCGCGGGGGATGCCGCAGCGCTCCAGCAGCTCGTCGAAGCGCTCGCGGTCCTCGGCCTCGTCGATGGCATCCGCCGGGGTGCCCAGAATGGGCAGACCGATCTCATCCATGTGCTTGGCCAGCTTGATGGCGGTCTGACCGCCGAACTGGACGACGCAGGCGTCGGGCTTCTCGGTGGCGATAATGTTATCGACGCTCTCCGGGTTCAGCGGGTCGAAGTACAGGCGGTCGCCGGTGTCGAAGTCGGTGGAGACGGTCTCCGGGTTGTTGTTGACCAGGATGGCCTCGCAGCCGTGCTTCTTGAGCGTCCAGACGCAGTGGACCGAGCAGTAGTCGAACTCGATGCCCTGACCGATGCGGATGGGGCCGGAACCGAAGACGAGGACCTTCTTTTTCTTTTCAGGGGCAGCGGCTTCCTTCTCCGCGATGAACGCGGCGGCTTCGTTGTCGCCGTCGTAGGTGGAGTAGAAATACGGCGTGTTGGCCGAGAACTCGGCTGCACAGGTATCGACCATCTTGAAACCGGCGCGGTAGTTCGCGATGGGCAGCTCGTCCACCTCGGCCAGACGCCGGATGGTCTTATCCTGGAAGCCGTACTTCTTGGCCTCCTTGTACTGCGCAGCGCTCAGAACGCCGTGGCAGTTGGCCAGGCCCTTTTCAAGGTTGGCCAGGTGCTGCATCTTATCCAGGAACCACCAGTCGATCTTGGTGATGTTCCAGATGGTCTGGTGGTCGATGCCGCGCTTGAGGGCCTCGTAGACGCAGAAGACGCGCTCTGCATCCTGCACATGCAGGTGTGCCACGATCTCGTCATCGGTCAGCTTCTCAAAGGGCTTGTGGGTCAGGGTATCCATGCCCAGCTCGATGGAGGAGACGGCCTTCATCATGGCAGCCTCGAAGCTGTTGCCGATGCTCATGACCTCGCCGGTAGCCATCATCTGGGTGCCCAGAGACTTGTCGGCATAGACGAACTTATCGAAGGGCCACTTCGGGTACTTGACCACGATGTAGTCCAGCGCAGGCTCGAAGCAGGCGCAGGTCTTGCCGGTGACGTCGTTGGTGATCTCGTCCAGCGTATAGCCGATGGCGATCTTGGTGGCCACCTTGGCGATGGGATAGCCGGTGGCCTTGGAAGCCAGTGCAGACGAACGGGACACACGGGGGTTGACCTCGATGACCGCGTAATCGTAGCTGTCCGGCTTGAGGGCGAACTGGCAGTTGCAGCCGCCCTCGATGCCCAGCTCGGTGATGATGTCCAGCGCAGCGGTGCGGAGCATCTGATACTCGTGGTCGGTCAGGGTCTGGGAGGGAGCCACGACGACCGAGTCGCCGGTGTGGATGCCGACGGGGTCCAGGTTTTCCATGTTGCAGACGGTGATGACGTTGCCCTTGTGGTCGCGCATGACCTCATACTCGATCTCTTTCCAGCCGGCGATGCACTTTTCCACCAGGATCTGATGGATGGGGGAAAGACGCAGGCCGTTGGTGCCGATCTCGATGAGCTTTTCGCGGGTCTCGCAGATGCCGCCGCCGGTGCCGCCCATGGTGAAGGCGGGGCGGACGATGACCGGGTAGCCGATGCGGTCGGCGCAGGCCAGTGCGTCCTGCAGCGTCTCAACGACCTCCGAGGGGATGATGGGCTGGTGCAGCTTTTCCATCGTCTCCTTGAACAGCTCACGGTCTTCGGCGCGGTCGATGGTCTCCGGCTTGCAGGCCAGCAGGCGGATGCCGGTGCGGTCCAGATAGCCGGAGCGGGCCAGCTCCATCGAGAGGTTCAGGCCCATCTGACCGCCCAGGTTGGGCAGCACGGAGTCGGGCTTTTCGATCTCCAGGATCCGCTCCACGACTTCGAGGGTCATCGGCTCGATGTAGACATGGTCGGCCACGTCGGGGTCGGTCATGATGGTGGCGGGGTTGGAGTTGAGCAGAACGGTCTCAATGCCCTCTGCCTTCAGTGCGCGGCACGCCTGCGTACCGGAGTAGTCGAACTCGGCGGCCTGACCGATGATGATGGGGCCGGAGCCGATGACCAGTACCTTTTTGATTCTGGGGTCCTTAGGCATTTCAGCGTGCCTCCTTTGCTGCTTTGACGTTGTTCAGGAAGCGGTCGAACAGGAACTCGGTGTCCTTGGGGCCGCCGTTCGCTTCGGGGTGGAACTGGACGGTGAAGCAGTTCCACTTCTTGTATTTGATGCCCTCGCAGGTGCCGTCGTTGGCGTTCACCTGAGCCACCTCGCCCATCTCGGCGGGCAGCTCGTCGCCCACGACTGCATAGCCGTGGTTCTGGCTGGTGATGAAGGTGCGGCCGGACTCAAAGTCGGTGACGGGCTGGTTGGCACCGCGGTGGCCGTACTTGAGCTTCATGGTCTTGGCACCGGCGGCCAGAGCGGACAGCTGGTGGCCCAGGCAGATGCCGAAGGTGGGGATGCCCAGTTCGAAGATATGGCGGAGGTTCTCGATGACCTCCACCGGCTCGGCGGGGTCGCCGGGGCCGTTGGACAGCATGATGCCGTCCGGATTCAGAGCGGCCACTTCCTCGGCGGTGGCGAAGGCCGGCATGACCGTGACCTTGCAGCCGCGCTTAACAAGGCACCGCACGATGTTCCGCTTGCAGCCGTAGTGCATCAGCACGATGTGGGTCTCGCCCTTCTCGTTGAAGACTTCGGGCGCTGCGCAGGTGACGTTCTTGACCGCGTCGGTCACGGCATAGGCGCGGATGGTCTCCAGCAGCTTGTCCGTCTCGGCTTTGTTGGCCGGGTCCGCGGGGTCAAAGGTGGTCAGGATGGCGCCGTTCATCACGCCGCTCTCCCGGATGATGCGGGTCAGGTGGCGGGTGTCGATGCCCTCGATGCCGATGGTGTTGTTTTTCTTCAAAAAGCTGTCCAGCGTCTCCTCACAGCGCCAGTTGGAGGGCGTGGTGCAGGCTTCGCGCACGATGTAGCCCCTGGCCCAGATGCGGTCGGACTCCATGTCGCCCTGGTTCATGCCATAGTTGCCGATGAGGGGGTAAGTCTGGGTGATGATCTGGCCATAATAGCTGGGGTCAGTCAGGGTCTCTTCAAAGCCGACCATACCGGTGGCAAAGACGACCTCGCCCACGGTGACGCCCTCTGCGCCCACCGACTGGCCCGCAAAGACCATGCCGTTCGCCAAAAGAAGATATGCGTTCATAGGTACTCCTTGTTTCAACACAGATGCGCGGCCTTACAGGGTCTGCTTCGCTTCCTGCTTCATCTTGCGGCTGCCCAGATGGACCAGCGGCAGCTTGCCCTCCTTGCAGATGGGGCACTCTTCGGGTGCGTAGTTGGGCAGGTCCAGCTTGAGGGCGCTTGCCACGATGGGGATGGGCGACGGAGCTTCGGGCTTGGTGCGGTCCACCACGCAGGTGATGCCCACGCAGATGCCGCCGTTCTCCTCGATGACGCGCTTGGTCTCCAGAGAGGAGATGCCGG
Organism: Faecalibacterium sp. AF28-13AC; assembly: GCF_003478405.1. Taxonomy (NCBI): domain Bacteria; kingdom Bacillati; phylum Bacillota; class Clostridia; order Eubacteriales; family Oscillospiraceae; genus Faecalibacterium; species Faecalibacterium sp. AF28-13AC. The sequence goes on from NZ_QUFG01000011.1 coordinate 8,801, forward strand.
TGGTCACAACGTCCTCCGCGATGAGGCACTTCTCACCCGGATGGATGGCAAAGCGCTTCAGGGTCATCACATTGTCAACGCGCTCGGTGAAGATGGCGCGCTTGCCGGTCTGGCGGGCCAGCTCGTAAGCGTAGACGATGCCGCCCATGGCCGGGCCGACGATGACATCCACATCCAGCTCCTTGACCTTGTCGGCCACGGCCTTCATGGCCTCGGCGCAGCGGTCGGGATACTGCTGCAGATAGGCCATCTGGCAGTAGGCGCTGGAATGGCGGCCGGAGGAGAGCAGGAAATGGCCCTCCAGGAATGCGTCACAGCTCTTCAGGATCTCAAGTGCTTCACTCATTGTACTTCTCCCTCTCTTTGTTTCAGTTCATGTTTTTCGTACGATCACGCAGTATTGTACCACGCTTTTTATGGAAACGCAAATTTATTCACCGATTTTCTGTTTCTTGTGAATATTTGCATTTTTATGTGGTTAATTCCAAGTTTTATCCATTGCTGCGGGCGCAGCCGCGGATCTCGTCCAGCGTCTTGACGCCGTTCTTGTCCATCCAGGCGGCCATCTCCTCGGCGATGGTCTCCATGGCGCGGGGGTTCGCAAAGTTGGCAGCGCCCACCTGCACGGCCGTGGCACCGGCCATGATGAACTCCAGCGCGTCGCGGCCGGTAGCGATGCCGCCCAGACCCACGACCGGGATGTTCACGGCACCCACAGCCTGCCAGACCATCCGCAGTGCGATGGGGCGGACCGCCGGGCCGGACAGGCCCGCGAAAATATTGTTGAAGACCGGCTTGCGCTTTTCGAGGTCGATGGCGCAGGCCTGGAAGGTGTTGGTCAGGCTGATGGCATCCGCACCGGCTGCCTCGACGGCCTTGCACATCTCCGGGATGTTCTCGGCCTGGGGGCTGAGCTTGACCATGAGCGGCTTTTTGCAGGCATCGCGGACCATCCGGACCACTTCACCGGCTGCTTCCGCCTTGACGCCGTAGGCCATGCCGCCCACCTTGACGTTCGGGCAGGAGATGTTCAGCTCCACGATATCCACGGCGCTGTCGCTCAGCATCGCAGCGCCCTCGACGTACTCTTCCTCGCTGTGGCCGCCGAGGTTCGCGATGACCACCGTGCCGTATTTCTGCCGCAGCTCCAGCATCTCGTTCAGCTCCACGTCGATGAAGTGCTGGACGCCGGGGTTCTGCAGGCCGATGCTGTTGATGAGGCCGGAGGGGGTCTCCCACAGGCGCTCCCCCTTGTTGCCGTACTGGCCGTGCAGGGTCAGGCCCTTGCCGGAGATGCCGCCGATCCTGGAAAAATCGGCCAGTTCCTCGTATTCGACGCCGTAGCCGACCGTGCCGGATGCGCCGATGATGGGGCTGTTCATCACAAAGCCCAACAGGTTCGTTTTCAGATCTGCCATCAGAAGAACACCTCCGTTGCATCAAAGACCGGGCCATTCTTGCACACGCTCTTGCCTTCGCCGCCCCTGGTCTCACAGGTGCAGCCGAGGCAGGCCCCGATGCCGCAGGCCATCTTCTTTTCCAGACTGACGAAGCAGGGGGTCCCCTTCTCCGCGCAGAGGCGGGCGGCGTTCTTCATCATGACCGTCGGGCCGCAGACGAGGACGGCGTCGTAATCCGCCGGGTCATACAGCTGGGTGACAAAGCCGTGGAAGCCCACCGCGCCGGTGTCGGTGGACACCTTGACGAGGTTGGCGATGGAGCGGTATTCCTCCATGCAGTAGGGCGCATCCCGGAAGCCGAAGAAGACATCGGGCCGGACGCCTGCTGCGGCCAGTTCGCGGGTGACCTGATACATCGGCGCGGTGCCGATGCCGCCGCCCACCACAGCGATCTTTCGATACTGTCCGGCCAGCGCCGGGATGTCGAACCCATTGCCCATCGGGCCGGTCAGCTGGAAGGTATCGCCTTTTTTCAGCGCGGCCAGCTTGTGGGTGCCCTCGCCGATGACCTGATACAGAAACTCGATGGTTTGGGTCTCCGGCTCCCACTTATGGACGCTGATGGGCCGGGAGAGGAAGGGGGCCTCGTCGGCACCCCAGGCACGCAGGGTGAAGAACTGACCTGCGTGGGGCAGATGTTCGCGGTCCGGCCAGAGGGCGCGCAGCAGGCGGATGTCTGCCGCGATGACCTCATGGCTCAGAACGGTGGCTTCACAGCAGGCTGCACGCATGGGCGATGGCCTCCTTCATGTTCACACACTCGTTATAGGCAGCCTCGTCAAAGGCAGTGCCCGGCTGCTTCTTGTAAGCCAGCAGGATGCCGCGGCTGGAGTTGACCACGCCGCCGTTGCCTTTGGTGAGGTACTGGGCGATATCCTCGGCCTTGCCGCCCTGTGCGCCGTAGCCGGGGATGAGGAAGAAGCTGTCCTGATACTTGGCGCGGATCTCGGTGGCCTCCTCGATGTGGGTGCCGCCGATGACCAGACCGATGGAGGAGTAGCCGTGCTCGCCCATGTAGTCCTTGCCCAGCGCGTTCAGCTTGTCGCCCACCAGGTCGTAGACGTGGCGGCCGTCGGCCAGCTTCTCATACTCGAAGTCCTTGGCGCCGCCGTTGGAGGTGCGGCAGAGCACGAACATGCCCTTGCCCTGCTTTTCGGCGTAGGGCAGATAGGGGCTGATGGAATCCAGACCCATGTAGGGGGCCAGGGTGACAAAGTCGGCCTCAAAGTCGCCGGTGAAGTGGCCCATGGCGTACATCTCAGCAGTCTTGGCGATGTCGCCGCGCTTGATGTCAGCGATGACGGGCACGCCTGCCTCACGGACGGCCTTCAGGGTGTCGGCATAGGCTTTCATGCCGTCCAGACCCAGCGCCTCGTAGTACGCGATCTGGACTTTGTAGCAGCCGGCGACCGCCTTGGTGGCTTCGATGAGCTGTTTGTTGAAGCGGACGATGTTCTCGCCCTTGGACAGGGTGCTGTCCACAAAGTCCGCGGGCAGATAGCTGAAGTCGGTATCCAGGCCGACGCAGACCGGGCCGCGTGCCTCAACAGCTTCGTACAGTTTGTCCATGTTCGTCATAGTTGGTTCCTCCGTTGCTCTCTTACTCTTATGTATGTAGGCGAATCTCAAAACAGCGAATGCTGTTTTGAGATTCTATTTTTACGCTTCTGCCTGATAGGTCAGCTCGCCGCCCTTGACGGTGGCAAAGACCCTGCCGTAGAGCTGTGCGCCATCAAAGGGGCAGTTGTGGGATTTGGAGTGGAGCTTGTCCTTGTCCACCGTATAGGGGGTATCCAGATCCACCAGCACGAAGTCGGCGTCGTAGCCGGGTTCCAGCTGGCCCTTGGCCAGACCCAGGATCTCTGCCGGGCGGGTGCTCATCAGGTGGACCAGCAGTTCCAGCGGCAGGCCCTCCTCCTTGCAGAGCTTGGTGTAGCAGACGCCGAAGGCCGTCTCGCTGCCCACCATACCGGCCATGCCCTTGAGCTTGTCCTCTTCCGAGTGGGGTGCGTGGTCGGTGGCGATGGCATCCACCACGCCGGTGCGGATGGCCTCAATGAGGGCGGCCACATCGTCTGCGGTGCGGATGGGCGGATTGACGCGGTAGTCGCAGGTGTCCTTGGTGAACCACAGGTGGTGGGGGGTCACCTCGCAGGTGACGGGGGCCCCGCGCAGCTTGGCCATCTGGATGGCCTCGATGGCACCGCGGGTGGACACATGGCACATGTGGAGCCGGGTCTGGTAATACTCGCTCAGCCAGCAGTTGCGCACCGTCTCGATATCCTCGGCCAGGCGGTAGTCCCAGGGGCTGATCTCCATATCCTCGGCGTGGCTCATCACGGTGATGTCCCGCTGGGTGCAGATGGCGAAGGCCCGCGCCATGGTGGCGTTGTCCTGCACACCGTGGCCGTCCTCGGTGATGAACCGGACGCTGGCGGGCAGGGTCTTGAGGTGGTCCAGCGTCTTGCCATCAAAGTTCTCGGTGATGGAGACGGTCTGGTTCACATCGCACAGGCCCACCTCTGCGGCCTTCTGCTCCACCATTGCGGCCTGCGCAGCCGAAGAGCAGACGGGCTTGGTGTTGGGCATCAGGTTGACGAAGGTGTAGCCGCCCGCAGCCGCCGCACGGCTGCCCGTCTCGATGTCCTCCTTATATTCAAAGCCCGGTGTGCGCCAGTGGCAGTGCAGATCGACGAAGGCGGGCAGCACGGTAAGCCCCCCGGCATCCAGAACGACCTCGTTCTCCCCGGCCAGAGCCTCCAGATCCTGGCCGACCGCCGCGATCTTTCCGTCCCTGACGAACAGCTCCACGGGGCGTCCTTCCGTGTTGACAGCGTTTACAAGCAGCATGGTACGATACCTCCCTGTTTTTGGTGTGCGCTCGATTGGGCAAAAAAAAGAACTTTTCCTCAAATGGAAAAGTTCGAATCACGCAAAAAAGGAAACACGGAACCCACTGCAAAAAAGGCAGCAAACTGATTTTCCAGTTTTGCGTTCATTTTTGACAGCATGTCGGCGTCTCCTTTGTTCGTGCATTTGTTTCGTTATATTTTAGCATAGAAGCGCGAAATGTGTCAATGCTTCCGGGCTTTTTTCTTTGTAAAAAGGTTTCGGGCCGAACTCAGCAAATTTTAGCTACTCTACCGAAAAACCAAAATCCCCCCTCCGAACCGGAAATCTGAGGCCGCAATCCCTAGCAAAATGCTGTACATTAAAGTTCAGATGTGTTATCATAATACTCAAACGAGAAAGCCGCCGCGGGCGGCATTGGAAAAGGGAGGGTTCCCCACATGGGTTTATTGGAGGACGCACGGAACATCCAGCGCAAGGACCCCGCCGCGCGCAGCGTGCTGGAGGTCATTCTGCTGTACCCCGGCTTTCACATTCTGGTCTATCACCGCATCGCGCACTGGCTGTATGAGCGCGGGCACTTTTTTCTGGCGCGATGGGTCAGCCAGCGCGGCCGGCATAAGACCGGCATCGAGATCCACCCCGGTGCCCGGATCGGCAGGTGCCTGTTCATCGACCACGGCATGGGCATCGTCTTCGGCGAGACGACTGAGATCGGCGACAACTGCACCATCTACCACGGCGTCACGCTGGGCGGCACCGGCAAGGACACCGGCAAGCGCCACCCCACGCTGGGCAACAACGTGCTGATCGGCGCAGGAACCAAGGTGCTTGGCCCGGTCTACATCGGCGACAATGCCCGCATCGGCGCGGGCAGCGTGGTGCTGAAGAACCTGCCCGCCAACTGCACCGCCGTCGGCGTACCCGCCGAGGTGGTCCGCATCAACAACAAGGCCGTCAACCCCGCCGACGACCTCGACCAGCAGGATCTGCCCGATGTGGTCGCCCAGCGCATCACCGACCTCGACCGCCGCATCAGTGCCATGGAGAAGGCCGCGCAGGGCGATGTGCCGCCGACCATCCACGACATCCGGAAACGCAGCCCGAAATGACCGGCATCCTGCCGCAGCAAAAAAACATCCTGACCGGATGCGTCCGGTCAGGATGTTTTTTTCCGTCAGGATGTGTTTTCAAGCGCCGACATGGGAACTCATTCCGCACGGCGGCGGGCTTTGTCCGCATACCCCTGATCGTGCCGTTGCAATTTCCCGTATGTGAGCCGTGTCATCAGATACAGCGGCACCCGAAACCGGAAAAAGAACAGTGGGACATAGCGCTTCCGGTTGTTCCAAAATTCCTTGAGGGACACTTTCGAAAGGCGCCGGAGCGTCGGGCAGTCGTCGATCATCTTCCGCCAGGCGCGCCAGGCCTGGAGCGGGCCGTCCGGATTTGCGGGGTTGAAATAGCACTTATCCAACAGGCGAACATACGTCTTCATGAGCCAGATATCGTAGGCCGCCCAGAAGTCTGCGCCCTTCTTTTCCCGCTGACCAAATTCCATGACCCGCTGATCGACTGTATCCAGATAGCCCGGCAGCCGCTTGTCATGAATATGGCACATGGAGTCCGGACGCAGCCGATAATAGTAAAGGTCTTTGTCCAGAAGCCCCACGGAATGCGCCCGTTCCAGCAGGTTGAGGTTCCAGATCATGTCTTCGCACTGCTTCAGGCTCTCATCAAAATAGAGATGGTTCTCTTCCAGAAAGTCTCTCCGCACCAGTTCGATCCAGCAGGCTCCGAAATAATACGGCACGGCACGGTGATATTCATCCAGCAGACCGAGCTGCAGCGCGTTCAGCAGTTCCCGTTTGCCGGTGCGGTAGGTTCCCGTGCGAAGCGGGCTGGGCTGCGGCAGCGGCTGTCCTTCCGGATACGGCATATAGCTGAAGGCGATCAGGTCCACCGCATCGCTCGCGACCGCCATGACCGATTCCAGCAGATCGGACTTCCACAGATCATCCGAATCCACACAGATGATCCATTCCCCGCTTGCTGCCCGCAGGCCCGTGTTCCGCGCCCCAGGCAGACCCCGGTTCTCCTGATGGATCACCCGGATACGCGGGTCTTTTTTCGCATACTCTTCGCAGATCATCGGGCAGCGATCCGGCGAACCATCGTCCACAAGAATGATCTCGATATTCTCATACGGTTGTTCCAGAATGCTGTCCACACAGGTTTGAAGATAGGCTTCCACCTTGTAGACCGGAACGATGACGCTGACCCGCGGCTGCTTCGCACACTTTGTTTTCATCCGCATTTCCTCCAGAGCTTTTGGCTCTTATTTTAACATGCGGCCTTCCCTGTTTCAAGAAGTTTGAAAAAAGTCCGCTCAACCGATCCCGGAACAAAGTTCCTTCACTTTCTGGGCCGCAGCCGCCACGAGCTGGCTGACGGGCTGATCCGGCACACCGACCACGTAGTTCTCGCAGTGGTTGATGGGCACGAGCACCCTTCTGGCCCCGCTCTGGCAGACCGCAGCCGCCATGGCCGGGGTGATCTCGCCCAGCAGGGCATCCGCAATGACGATGCCGATGGGCCCCACGATGACGTCTGCACGGCGGCAGTTGACCACCACCGCGTTCTCGCCGGTGGCAGCGCGGGAGGCCCCCGCCTTGAGCATAGCGTTCGCGGCCAGGCTGTTGGTGCCCACTGCGGTCAGTTCTGCCTCCGGGCAGGCCGCTGCCAGGGCAGACACCAGCTGCCGGCCCAAACCGCCGCCCTGCCCGTCGATGACAAGCACCTTCGCCGCCATCAGAAGTCGATCTCCTCAAGGCGCAGCAGAGCCACGATGTAGATCTTCATGGCCTCCAGCAGCTTGTCGATGGGAGCCGACTCGTTGGCACCGTGCATCGGGCCGCCGAAAGCAGGCAGCTTGATGTCGTTGTGCTCCGGGCCAAAGCTGACCGCATAGGGGAAGTGGCGGGCGTAGGTGCCGCCGCCCATGGTGAACGGGGTGGCGTTCTCCCCGGTGACCTCGTTGTAGGTGTCGATGCAGGCCTTGATGGCAGGGGTGTCGGCCCCGATGTAGAACGGCTCAGCGCTCTCGACGTTTTCGAGGGAAGCGCCCTCGCCGATGGCCGCACGGATCTGTTCTGCCATCCGGTCGCCGGTGGTGCAGGTGGGATAGCGGCTGTCCAGCGTCTGCACGAATCTGCCGTTCCGCATGAAGATGCGTCCGCCGATGACGGTCAGCGGGCCGAAGGGGCCGTCGGCACAGGCGACACCGATGCCCTCACCGGCCGTGGAAGAGTGCAGCTTTTTCAGCGCTTCCAGATAGGCGCGCTCGGCCTCGTTGCACAGGCCGTTGTCCAGCAGGTAGTCCACCACCAGACCGATGGCATTGACGGTGCCCTGCGGGGTCGCTGCATGGCCGGACTTGCCCCAGCCGCGGATGCGCACACCGTTGCCTTCCGGCTCCAGCGTGATGTTGGGGGCGTTCTTCAGCTTGGTGATGTCAGTCTCGACCAGCGCACTGGCACGGTCCGGCACGGCATTGTTAGCCACGCCGCCCACGAAATCCTTGATCTCACCGTTGCAGACCGGGCTGACCAGCTCCGCGCCAAAGTGTCCCTTTTCGCCGTTGCAGACCGGGAACTCCGCATCCGGGGTGAAGCAGAAGACCGGGGCCGGGTAATGCTTGAGGTAATACTTCACATCGGCCATGCTGGTCTCCTCGTTGTCGCCGACGAGGGCGCGGATGGGGTACTTGAGCGAATAGCCCTGCTCCTTGAGGAACTTCAGGGCATACAGGATGGTGATCATGGGGCCTTTGTCGTCGGCCACACCGCGGCCAATGAGCCAGCCGTCCCGGACCTCCATCTGGAACGGGTCGCCCGTCCAGCCGTTGCCTTCGGGCACGACGTCCACATGGCAGATGGTGGCCAGGTACTTCTCAGCGTCTGCGCCGGGCAGCTCTGCATAACCGATGTAGTTTTCGCAGTTGCGGGTGGCAAAGCCCATGCCTGCGGCCAGTTCCAGCGTCTTATCCAGCGCTGCGCGTGCACCCTGGCCAAAGGGTGCGCCCTCTGCGGGGGTGCTCTCCACACTGTTGATGGAAACAAGCGCCTCAATATCCTTGAGCCACTGCTCCTTGTTCGCCGCAATGAATGCGTCGATCTTCTGGTTCAAAGCCTGATCCATGGTTGGTTCGTCCTTTCTTTTGTCTTAACAGACACATTGCTGTTTATTCTAACACATTTCGCGCAAGATTGCCAGCCCGGCAGCCGCCGTCATACCGCAAACAGGCTGCTGGCCGCGCCCAGAACGCCCATGCTGGCCAGACCCATGATGATACCGGCCAGCAGCACACCGCCCATGCAGGCGATGAGGACATCCTTGAACTTCATGTCGAGGATGGACGCCGCCAGCGTACCGGTCCAGGCACCGGTGCCGGGCAGCGGGATGCCCACGAAGAGCAGCAGCGCCACGGTCAGACCTTTGCCGGCCTTCTCTTCCAGCTTGCGGCCGCCCTTTTCGCCCTTGACGATGAAGAATCGGCAGATGGGGCCGATGACCGGCTTATTGTAGCCCCAGATGAGGAACCGCCGGGCGAACAGATAGATGAACGGCACCGGCAGCATATTGCCCAGCACACAGATGACGTAGGTGGGCAGCACCGGCAGGCCCAGACCCAGGCCGATGGGGATGGCACCGCGCAGCTCCACCACGGGCACCATCGAGACGAAGAAGACGAGCAGATAGTTCTTGAGCATGGATACTCTCCTTTGTTGATTCAAAATGAATGGAAGCTCACAGGTCGATGACCAGTTCCACCGGGCAGTGGTCAGAGCCGAAGATCTCGTTGTGGATCTCCGCCGCGCGAATCTTGTCGGCAATGCGGCGGGAAACGATAAAGTAGTCGATGCGCCAGCCTGCGTTCTTCTCGCGGGCATGGAAGCGGTAGCTCCACCAGCTGTATTTCACCTCATCCGGGTGAATGACCCGGAAGCTGTCGGTAAACCCGGCCTCCAGCAGCTCGGTCATCTTGGCCCGCTCCTGGTCGGTGAAACCCGCGCTCATCCGGTTGGTCTTTGCGTTCTTGATGTCCTGTTCGGTGTGGGCGACATTCAGGTCGCCGCAGAGGATGACCGGCTTTTTCGCATCCAGCGCCAGCAGATAGGCCCGGAACGCATCCTCCCAGGTCATCCGGTAATCCAGCCGCTTCAGGCCGTCCTGGCTGTTGGGGGTGTAGCAGTTGACGAGGTAGAACGCCGGATATTCCAGCGTCAGGACCCGGCCCTCATGGTCGTGCTCCTCGATGCCGATGCCGGTCGTCACCGCCAGCGGCGGCTGTCTGCACCAGCAGGCCGTGCCGGAGTAGCCCTTCTTCTCGGCGGAATAGGTGTATTCGGTGTAGCCCTCCGGGGCGAAATCCGCCTGACCGGGCTGCATTTTGGTCTCCTGCACCGAAAAGATATCGGCATCCAGCGCCGCAAAGCTCGCGGCAAAATCGTGGGTCAGGCAGGCCCGCAGGCCATTGACGTTCCAGCTGATGAGTTTCATCGCATTGCTCCTTTGATGTTATGCTTGATATTTCGTCTTCCATGCACCGCTGTGGAAGCGGGCAGCAAAACAGGTCACGCGGCAGACCCAGTCCACCACCATGGCGATCCAGACACCGACCGCGCCCAGCCCCATCCGGACACAGATGAGGTAGCTGAAGCCCAGCCGCCAGAACGCCATGCTGAGGATGGATACCACCATTGTGAACTTCACGTCGTTGGCAGCGCGCAGCGCGTTGGGCAGCACGAAGGAGGTCGGCCACAGGAACAAGGCGCAGCCCGCATGGATCTGCACCAGCAGAATGGCCAGTTCCATGGTCGCACCGGAAAGTTCATAGATGCCCACCAGCGGCTTCACGAACAGCAGGATCGCGCCATTGGAAAGGCTCATGGTAAGGTACGCCCAGAGCAGCAGCTTGCGGGTGTAATAGATGGCCTGCTCGTGATCCCCCGCACCGATGCACCGGCCCACGACCGTGATCATGGCCAGGCTGATCGCCTTGCCGGGGATGACGCCCATGCCATCGAGGTTGTTGGCCACAGCGTTGGCGGCGATCTGCACTGTGCCAAACGTCGAGATCATGCTGACCACAAGGATGCGGCCTGCCTCGAACAGACTATTCTCAAAGGCAGACGGGATGCCGATGCCCAGGATACGCCGGGACAGCCCGGCATCCAGCCGCAGCGTTTTGGGGACGCGCAGCACATTGCCGGTCTCCTTATGATAGCACTTGCGCAGGATCAGGGCCGCTGCCACCACGCGGGAGAGGACGCTGGGCCACGCAACACCCTCAACGCCCATTTTCAGTCCGAAAATGCAGACGGCGTTGCCCACGATGTTGATGACGTTCATCAACAGGCTGATCTGCATCGAGATCTTGGAGTTGCCCATGCTCCGGAACAGAGCGGCACCGCCATTGTACAGCGCCAGGAACGGATAGCTCAGGGCAATGACCTTCAGGTAGCGCACACCGGCGTCCAGTACGTCGGTTTCGATCGAGCCATAAAACAGGCGGATCATGGGCCGGGCCATCACAAAGCAGACGACGCCCACCATCGCGCCGAACAGACCGCTGAGCAGGATGAGCTGACCGGCGCTGGCATCCGCGTGTTTCTGCTCTCTGGCCCCCAGATACTGACTGACCACCACCGCACCGCCTGTGGCCAGCGCCGCGAACAGCACGATGATGAGGTTGTTGATCATATCCACCAGGCTGACGCCGGAGATGGCCGCTTCGCCGCAGCGGGAGACCATCATCGTATCCGCCATGCCCACCGTCACTTCCAGCAGCTGCTCCACCAGCAGCGGGCCGGTCAGAAGCAGCAGCTCTTTCTGGGTGAACAGCGGCTCCCGCCCGCCGAACCGGATTTTTTCTTTGGTGATCGTTCGTTCCATAGAGTTCCTCACGTTTCGTTTTCCGGGCCGCCGGGCGCAAAAAGGCTCGGCTCCCCTCCTGCCGTCTTTGCAGGCCGCAATGCCGCATTTTAACATGCTTGTATTCATCTTAACACACCCGGTTTCGGTTGTAAAGAATCCATCTGCGGGTTTTGCAGATTCTTTCCCTACCCACGTGTTTTTGCGGATGTTCCCGGTGCTAGGGGAGCTTGTTTTATCAGTTTTGCCGAGAATGTCCTGCCAATTTTGTGCGTTATGACAAAATATCAGATTTTTGTTCGATTTCCAGAACTTTTTTCAAAAAACCTCTTGCATTTTGCTTCGAAAAGTGCTATCTTGTATCCAACAAGAGCGGCAGTGGGATACAACGGCTGCGACGAGCTTTGCCCCCACGGCTCTTGTGTTCATCCTTCTAATTTATATTGCTATTTTCTTCATTTACCTTCTTATCATTTACCCTGTCCTGTACGGGACAGAAAAAGCGCTTCCCCAACCTGCATGGGGAAGCGCTTTTTCGTACCCTCTCCGTCAACGCATTCGCGTTGCCAGCTCTCCCAAAGGGAGAGCCATTGGCAGGCCGGGCAACCCCCTGCTGAACGCTGAACGTTTTCGAATCCCGTAAACGAAAGTGCTCCGCTGTCAAGACCAGCGGCATCTACACGATGGCTCTAACAAAAGAGCGTTTGTGCAGATGCTGTGAATCGAAACAGCGGAGCACTCTATTTTATGGTTTTGAAAAACTCTGCTCATTCAGCACGATCAAAACCGGCTCGCGAGTGGCTCCCCCTCTGGGGGAGCTGTCGCGTTAGCGACTGAGAGGGCAGATCTTCCGAAACGCTTCCCGCACCTCACCGGAGAAGTACAGCGTCCCCAGCGCACAGACGGGGCCGGTGCCGCCCAACTCCACTGCGCGGGCCACTCCGGCTTCGATGGACGGGGCAGGCTCCGCCGTGCCGCCCCGCACCCGGATATGCTCCGCCAGCGTTTCGGCGGGCATGGCGCGCGGGGTATGCGCTGCCACCGTCACGAACCGGTTTGCCAGCGGGAGCAGAAGCTCCAGCATCTCGTCCACGTCCTTGTCGGCCATGATGCTAAGCAGAAAGACGAATTTCTGGCCGGGGAAACGGTCATTCAGGCTCTGGACCGTGGCCCGCATCCCGTGGGCGTTGTGGCTGCCGTCCAGTAGGAAAGCGGGCGTGTGCCGCAGCAGCTCAAACCGGCCCGGCCAGCGGACGGTCTCCAGCCCCTGCCGGATGGCCTCCTCCGGGATGTTCCAGCCCTTTTCCCGCAGCACCCGCAGCACCGTGATGGCGACGGCAGCATTCCGGGGCTGGTAGCTGCCAATGAGCGGCAGGCGCACCCCGTTCAGGCCGTCGAAGTCAAAGGTCACTTCGTCCAGGTCGCCGCCCTCCACGGTCAGCTTCGAGAAATCGACCACATGGAGCGGGGCGTTCTGCTCTGCCGCCGTGCGGGCGATGACGGCGTCGGCCTCCGGCACACCGCCGTAGCTCACCACCGGGCTGCCCGGCTTGAGGATGCCCGCCTTGGCCGCTGCGATGTCCGCGATGGTGGGGCCAAGCTCCTTCACATGGTCCATGCCCAGCGCCGTGATGACCGCACACTCCGGCGGGTCGATGACGTTGGTGGAATCCAGCGCACCGCCCAGCCCCACTTCCAGTACCACGATGTCGCAGTGCTGCTCGGCAAAGCAGAGCATGCCCAGCGCCGTGATGATCTCGAACTCGGTGGGCACATCGGCCATGGCATCTGCGGCGGGCCGGATCGTTTCCACCAGACGCACCAGTTCCTCGTCGCTGATCTGCTCGCCGTTCACCTGAATGCGCTCATTGAACCGGTTGATGAAGGGAGAGGTGTACAGCCCCACCCGATACCCCGCCGCCTGCAGGCAGGACGCCAGCATGGCTGCGGTGCTTCCCTTGCCGTTGGTGCCCGCCACATGGACGAACTTCAGCCGCTTGTGGGGGTTGCCCAGCGCAGCCAGAAGGGTGCGGGTGCGGGTCAGGCCAGGCTTATGCCCCGCCCACTGCACCGCGTGGATGTATTGCATTGCTTCTTCATAGTTCATGATGCCACGTTCCTTCAGAGAGACCCTCTCCATCTATGCAGACAGAGAGGGTCTGGTTTATGCTTTTTTATGCTTTTCGGACCAGAGCGGTCAGCGCCTTGTTTTCCAGCAGGATGCGGACGAGGAGGGTGTTCACCACGCTCAGCACCAGCGCGTTGGGGATGCGGGCAGCCAGCAGCGCCCACTGGTAGCCATAGAAGAGGTGGAGGGCCAGCGAGTTGATGACCACAGAGCCCACCAGATGGCCCGCCAGAATGCTGATCTGCAGCCGCAGGCCCAGGCGCATCTCATGCAGAGACCGGTACAGCAGACCGGACACCAGACCCACCGAACCGGCTCCCAGCGTGATGAGCGGGTTGATGGAATAGCCGGACAGGGTGCCGCCGATCATGTCGGCCAGTGCGCCCACGACAAAACCGCCCGCCGGGCCGAACCAGACTGCTGCCAGGTGGGTGGGCAGAGCGCCCAGGTTGAACCGCAGGAATCCGGTGGACACCGTGAACACGCGGGCAAAGATGATGCTCATGGCCGTGAGCAGGGCCAGCATCGTCAGGGTACGAACGGACAATTTGGAATGATTCATCGTTGATCCTCCATTCCGGATGATGCAGGAGAAGACAAAACGCCCTCCCCTGTGACGAACCGCACAAAGGAGGGCGTGAATCCAACAAGTTTCACTTCCAGGCAGGGCCGCAGCCGGTCTCGCCTGCACCCAAGTCCATGCAGCAGCGGGATGCAGACCATGCACCGCGGGTCTCCCTTCGTCCGCAGCACAACTCCCCGTTGATGCGGCACTTAACGCGCATGGTCTTACTCTGTTGATACTGCTATTATATGCCTTTTTTCGGGCGGTTTCAATCGCACCTCTGCCACAGATTTCACAATTTGAGGCGCTCTTTTTTAGAAGTTCTGCCAAAAAAGCAGAAGCCCCTCGGTACTGCGAATACCGGGAGGCTTCTTGCTTGCTGTTGTGAGTCTCCATGGAGACGCGTTTCCATTCATCCCTTTTATTACACGCGCCTGTGATGAAAAGTCAAACCATTCACGGTTTTCTTTGACTGTCAGCGCAAAACGTGATAAGATGGAACAAACTTGATACAGAAAGGACGTATCCGTCTATGAAATTCCATGAGATGACTTACACCCGCCCGGACATCGACGCGCTGCTGGCCCGCTGCAAGGAGCTGGCCGCCAAAGCCGAATCCGCTGCCTCCGGCGAAGCGCTGGTCGCGGTCTACTACGAGCAGAGCCGCGCATTTGCCGATTACAACACCGCCGCCAACCTGGCTTCCATCCACTATACCTGCGACACCCGCGACGCCGCCTGGAAGGCTGAGCAGGACTTCTTCGATGCCAACGGCCCCGCCGTGCAGAACGCCAGCGTGGAGATCAGCCGGGCCTTCCTGGCCAACCCCCACGTCGATGCCCTGACCGAGGCCTTCGGCACCACCTGCGTGGCCGGCATGAAGAACGCCGTGCTGGGCATGGATGACCGCACCATCGACCTCCAGAAGGAGTACAACGCGCTGGTCAGCCAGTACCAGCAGGTCTACGGCGGTGCACTGGTCGAGTTCGACGGCAAGCAGCTGACCATCCCCCAGCTTGGCCCTTATAAGGAAAATCTGGACCCCGCCGTCCGCCGCGCCGCCTACGAGGCCGAGGCCGGTTACTTCGACGCCCACCGCGCCGAACTGGACGAGCTGTACACCAAGATCGTCAAGAACCTGAACGAGCAGGCAAAGATCCTGGGCTACCACGATTACAGTGAGCTTTCCTACGTGCGGATGAACCGCATCGGCTACGGCCCGGAAGAGATCCGGAAGTTCCGCGACCAGGTGGCCAACGATGTGGTTCCCCAGCTGAAAAAGGTCATCGAGCTGCGCAAAAAGCGCACCGGCATCGAGCACCTGACCTTCACTGACCTGCCGGTCTCCTTCCGGGACGGCAACCCCAGGCCCATCGAGGGCTACGACGCCCGGATGGCCGCCTCCCGCACCATGTACCATGAGCTGAGTCCGGAGACCGCCGCGTTCATCGACTTCATGCAGGACAACGAGCTGTTCGATGTCGAGAGCCGCCCCGGCAAGATGTCCGGCGGCTATATGACCAGCCTGCCCGCCTACAAGGCTCCCTTCATCTTTGCCAACTGGAACAACACCTCCGCCGACGTGGATGTGCTGACCCACGAGTGCGGCCATGCCTTTGAGGGCTATGTGGCCGAGCGGGACCCGAAAGTCCCCGCCGACCTGGAATGCCCCGGTATGGAGAGCGCCGAGATTCACTCGATGGCAATGGAGTTCCTGACGGCCCCCTGGCATCATCTGCTCTTCGGCAAGGACACCGAGAAATACGCCCTGCTCCACGCCGAGGACAGCTTCCTCTTCCTGGCCTATGGCTGCATCGTGGATGAATTCCAGCACCGGATGTACCAGAACCCCGACCTGACCCCCGACGAGCGGAACGCCGTCTGGCTGGAGCTGGAACACAAGTACCGCCCCTGGATCGACTTCGACAACCTGCCCTTCTACGGCCGCGGCGCAGGCTGGCAGCGTCAGCTCCACATCTATGAGTGCCCGTTCTATTATATCGACTACTGCCTGTCCACCATGGCCGCTCTGCAGTTCTTCCTGCTCAGCCTCAAGGACCACAAGGACGCCTGGCAGCGCTACCTCCGACTGGTGCGCCGCGCCGGTATGGCCAGCTACGCGGAACTGTGCGAGACGGCCGGTCTGAAGGTTCCCTTCACCGATGGTTCCATCAAGGCCATCGCCGAGGAAATGGAGCAGTGGATCGCCGCCCATCAGGTCTGAGCGAAACCGAACGAAACCTCTTGAGTTCCCGCGCGCGTTTTGCTATATCGTGGCGTTCGTGCTGTTCCTGACAAGCTCGCCCGGATTGCATATAAACAAGAAGCCCCACGACATTGCAATGTCGTGGGGCTTCGTTCATCCTATTTTACAATGTAAGGATCACAGCACAATAAACGTGCAGGTCGCAGCAGGCAAAACGAGTTCGCCCGCCGGAGCTGCTGCCGGGGCGATTTCCGGCAGCGCATCGCCTTCGCCCAGGACCAGCGCCTTGCCGTTGCAGAGCATGGTCTGGGAGCGCAGGGTCTCGGCGGAGAGCTGGTAGACCTCCGCTTCCTTCGGCAGGGTGACGGTGGTGGTCTCCGTCAGGCTGTTGTTGATGACCAGATATGCTTTGCCCGGCTTGCCGTCCGCACGGGAGTGGGCGTAGACGTGCGCACCCTCGCGGATAGGCTCTGCGGCGTCGTAGACGGTGGTGCCCATCAGACGGTTCCAGAGCAGCACCGCGAAGTAGTTGGGGCGCGGGTCAAAGACTTCGGGCTTCAGATAGCCGTAGTCACTGGAAGCCAGGGTGTTGTGGAAGATGATGCCTTTGGTCACGACCGAGAAGCTGCCCAGCTCGTTCAGGGTACGGAAGACATCCAGATAGGTGGAAGCCCAGGTGTCGCCGCCGCCGCCCGCGTCGCCTGCTTCGGTGACCCACATCTCGCCGCCGAGGCAGTAGATGTCCCGCTTTTCGGCGTGGAACTTTGCCATATTGGAGGCGACCGCCAGATACTCTTCGGTGTGGGCCTTGTCGGCTTTCCAGTGGGCAAACGGCATCACAGGCTCCAGACGCTCGGACACGCCATTGTAATAATGGTAGCTGTAAACATCCAGCTTCTCCTGGGCACCCTTCATCAGGTCGTCGGTCGAGCACTGGGGCAGGATATCGCCGACTCCGCCGCCCTGTGCCTTCTCGCCGTGCTTCTTCAGCACACCTTCGGTGGAGCAGGGGCCGACAAAGGGGCAGTCGGGGTAGTTCTCATGCAGCCAGCGGATAAAAATGTCCTGATCGCGGACATACTGCTCGGCGGTGTAGCCCTTGGGGCAGCCGGACATGGCCAGCAGGTTGGGCTCGTTGACGAACTCAGCCGCGTCGATGGCCTTGCCGTACTCCTTGCTCAGGGCAAAGATCTGCTCTGCCTGGCTGGGGTTCCAGGGCTCGTCGGCATGGTGCAGACCCTCACAGTCCGCCACCGAGATCAGGAGCTTTGCGCCGATGTCCTTGCAGAAATCCAGCACACCGAGCCACTGCTCGCGGGTCAGGATGGCGTTGTAGCCCTCCGGGATGACGCCGTTCGTGTGGCCGTCGAAGTCGTAATAGGTCTTGGTGGACCAGGTGCCGGACACGCGCACCCAGGCCGGGCCGATCTCTTTGGCCAGCTTGCGCAGCTTCTTGTCGGAGAGGTCGATGGGATCATAATACTGCATCAGGTCGGTGCTTGCGGTCGCGTTGCCGAGGAAGCCGCCCTTGAGGACGAACGGCTCTGTGCCCGCGATCTGAGCGGGGGTGTAAGCCTTCCAGAAGGTGCCGCCGGTGACTTCGGTCATCTCGACGTTGTAGGAGACCAGCCGCTCGTTGCCAATGTGCAGCTCGCGCAGGGAGCCGGGGTTCAGGTTCACGAATTGTGCCATGGGAAATTCTCCTTTTCTCAAGTTTTTTGTCTGCATCCATAATACCATTTTTTCGGCCAGACCATGAGGACGATTTCGTGATAAAACCGTAAAATATTTCAATTTTGAAGAAACAAGCCGTAAAGAATGCAAATACTTGACATTTTGCCACAGGTGCGTATAATGAAAGTACAAAGGTAGTTATTTCGAGTCCAACGGAAATCCCAAAGCAAGCAAGAAGCCCCTCGGTAGTCGCAATACCGAGGGGCTTCCTGTCGCTATGGGATCAGTGCTTGCCGTTCACAAAGAACTGTTCGTCAAGCCACTTGCAAACATAGTAAGCGGCTATGCTTGCTGCGACGGACAGTAAAAAGGTAGTTAACGTCTCCAAGGAAATCACCTCCCATCCATAAAAATGGGCCGGAGTGGAGCGGCAAGTACAGAATAGCACAGATTTTGACAAAACACAAGAAACTTACAAAGCGAGTCTCTTCTTTACCTTTCCGGCGGTTCCGCCCCAAAGGTTTTACCCACTCTTTTCCCGGCCATGGTTTCGGGCGGCGGGATAAAACGGTAGAATGAAACCGTTCCCAGATGGTCAACCTCTATGCCAAGGGCGTCGGCGCAGAGAACTTCCGCGGCGTCTTCGACAACACCGAGATCTATCACAAGCTCGCTGAACTGACCGGCGTGCAGTAACCGACCCACAAGAAAAGCTCCGTCCCGTTTCGCTGAGGCAGCGAGGGGGACGGAGCTTTTTTCGATTTCAGATGGGGCGCAGCCTCATCCCATTACTTGTTGTAGACCTCTTCCTTCAGCAGGCCCTCGCTCCTGGCGACACAGATGCTGGCGACGGCATCGCCGACAACGTTCAGCGAGGTGACGAGCATCTCGATGGGACGGTTGATGGCCAGAATGAGGGAGTAGGCCAGCAGAGCGCCGTCGTTGACGAAGCCCACGCCGGACAGGATGGTGAAGAGGATGACGGCACCTGCACCGGGGGCAGCCGGGGTGCCCACCGAGGCCAGCAGAGCCAGCAGGGCCACGACCACCAGCTGGCCGGGGGTGACGGTATAACCGGCGCAGCCCGCGATAAAGACGGTGGCGATGACCTGCATGATGGCGGTGCCGTCCATGTTGATGGTCATGCCCAGAGGCAGCACGAAGGAGGCGATGCTCTCATCCACGCCGAACTCCTCCTCGCAGACCTTGATGTTCAGGGGCAGGGTGGCGGCGCTGGACGAGGTCGAGAAACCGAACACGGCCACATTGGCGATCTTGCGGATGAAGGTAATGGGGTTCAGCTTGGCACCCAGAGCGATCACCAGCGGGTAGGCCACCACCAGGAAGACCAGCAGCAGGATCACCGTGACCACCACATAGACCAGTGCCGGCTTGAGGTAGTTGATGCCGTAGATGGCAAAGGTGCGGGTGAGCAGCACGAAGACGGCAAAGGGAGCAAATTTGCTGACGATGAAGTTCAGGAAGACGACCACCACGTCATTCACCTCGCCCAGCAGGCGGCGCAGGGTGGCGGTGCGGCTCTCGCCCAGCGCATTCATGCTCAGGCCGGTGGCCACCGCCAGGAAGACGGCGCTCAGGACTGCACCATTGCTGCCAAAGGCCGTGATGATGTTGGAGGGGATGATGTTCAGCACCACGTTCAGCGGGTTGGAGCCGGTGGAGCCGGTGGCCTCGGTCAGGCCCTCGATGTGGGTGTTGAACAGCCCCATCGAGAAGGTGATGTAGCCCACGCTGCTGGCCAGCAGCAAAGCCAGGAAAGAGCACAGCAGGAACCAGAACAGGGTCTTGGCCGAGATGCGCCCCATGGTGCGGGTGTCGGCAATGCTGCCGATGGCCAGCGCGATGGAGGTGAACACCATCGGGATGATGACCAGCTGCAGCGCCTTGATGAAGAGCTGGCCGATGATATAGAAGATGCCGAAGGAGCGCTCTGCGCCCTCTGCGGTGATATCCTGGAACAGGAGCTCGTTGATCGTGGTCCAGATCTCACTCTTCCCGCCGGAGATGAGGCTCTCGCGCAGGAACATGAAGGCGAGGCCCGCCGCCAGGCCGCAGACCAGCGAAATGGCCATTCGTTTTGCTAAAGACATACCAGGTTTTTTCGTTTCCATAATACCTTTCCTCACAATCCTTGGTGATACCGGGCCCAGGCCCGCACTTTGTCTATCCTATCATAAGCCGTTCCCCACTTCAAGAAGAAAACAGACCAAATGCGGCATTTTCTTTCAATAGTCATACTTTTAAGGCGCTGACCGCAAAAAAACACCCGGAAGAAGCTCTTCCGGGTGGGAACACTTATGCCTTGAACTTGAGCAGCGGCACACCGATGGCGGTGTCGCCGGAGGCCACGACCGACATTTCGGACAGGTCGTCGCCGTTGGTCACGATGATGGCCGTTGCCGTGGGATGACCGGCGGCGCGGATGGCGTCGAGGTCGACCTTGAGCAGCGGGGTGCCCGCCTTGACCTTGGAGCCTTCCTTCGTCAGAGAGGTGAAGCCGTTGCCCTTCATCTCCACGGTATCCATGCCCACATGGATGAGCAGCTCGATGCCGTCATCGCTCATCAGGCCCACCGCGTGCAGGCTTTCGGGCACCTGCGTGACGGTGCCGTCAAACGGTGCGTAAACGGTATCCCCGGTGGGTTCGATGCCGCAGCCGCCGCCCAGAATGGCCGATGCAAACGTCTCGTCCGGCAGCTCCTCCAGCGGGATGACCTTGCCTGCCAGCGGCATCATCACCGTCTTCTTTTCGCCCTTGAATTTCGTCTCGGCTGCATTCTTGCCGCCGAACAGCTTATCAAAAAAGCCCATATCATTACCCTTCTTTCTGCGCTGCACACAGCGCGACCTTCATCTGAATAAAGATATCATACTGTGCCGGAAATTGCAATCCGCATCCTGCACAAAGAGACGGACCGATGTTTGACACTTACAGCAGGGCCAGCAGGCCGTCGATCTCCTCCATCCGGGTGGCCCAGCTGGTGGCGATGCGCATGACGGTATGGGTGTCATCGAACTTCTCCCAGAAGCCGAATTTGGCCTTGCCCTCCAGCGCCGCCAGCTGCTCGTTGGAGAAAACGATGAAGATCTGGTTGGTGGGCGAATCCAGGAAGAAGCGGTAGCCCTTGGCGGCCAGCCCCTGCTTCAGAGCGTTGGCCGTGGCGATGGCGTTCCGGCTGATGGTCTGGTACAGGTCATCCGTGAAGAGGACATCGAACGGAAGCCCCAGCAGGCGGCCCTTTGCCAGCAGAGCGCCCTGCTGCTTCACCATGGTCATGAAATGTGCCGGTGCCCCATGGGGGAAGACGACGGCCTCGCCGCAGAGGGCACCCACCTTGGTGCCGCCGATGTAGAAGACATCCGCCAGCCGGGCCAGGTCGGGCAGGGTGACGTCCGTACCCTCTGCCGCCAGACCGTAGCCCAGGCGGGCACCGTCCACGAAGAGGGGCATGTGGTACATCTGGCAGACGTCGTGCAGCGCCTGCAGCTCGGCTTTGGTGTAAAGGGTGCCGTACTCGGTGGGGTGGGAGATGTACACCATGCCGGGGAAGACCATGTGGTCGTGGTTGCCGTCTGCGTAGAAGGTGGCGCAGAAGTCGCGGACGTCGGCAGCGTCCAGCTTGCCGTTCTTGTGGGGCAGGCCCAGCACCTTGTGGCCGGTGTACTCGATGGCCCCGGCCTCGTGGCCGTTGACATGGCCCGTGGAAGCTGCCACGACCCCTTCCCACCGGTGCAGCATCGACGCGATGACGATAGCGTTAGTCTGGGTGCCGCCGGAGATGAAGGTCACATCTGCTTCCGGGCAGGCACAGGCGGCGCGGATCTTCTCCCTTGCGCTGGCACAGTAGGGGTCGGTGCCGTAGCCGGACACCTTTTCAAAGTTGGTCTCCATCAGCTTTTGCAGGATGGCCGGATGGGCTCCCTCGCAGTAGTCGTTCTCAAAGTAAAACATCGTGTTCTGCATCCTCTCTATAATAGGTAACTTTATGATATGCTTTTGCAGCGGAAATGTCAAACAGCAAAACCCGGCCCGCGCTCGCACCGTTCCGCTTTTTGTGCTATGATCGGGGCAGGCTCTGCGGCATTCGGCACCTGTTCCCGACTCCTTTGCTGTTTCTTAGCCGCCGGTGTGGTATACTTTGAACACCGAACGAATATCCATCCGAAAGGAGACATTTCTATGAGATCTTCCACCCGCAGGCACGATGCACTGGTGATGCTGTCCGGCATCACGTCGGCCTTTCTGGTGGTGTCCGGCATCCAGGTGCTCAGCGGACGGATCGACGGCGTAGCCTCCATGGTCTTCGTGCTGGCCGTCTTTCTCATCTCGATGTATACCGATGGCTATCTGTGGGGTCTGGCCGCCTCGCTGCTGTGTGTGCTGGCGGTCAACTTTGCCTTTCGCTCGCCCTACTTTGCCTTCAACTTCACCCTGCCGGAGAACCTGTTCTCCGCGCTGGTGATGCTGGTCGTCTCCATCATGACCAGCACCCTTACCACCCGCATCAAGCTGCAGGAGCAGCTCCGGATGGAGAGCGAGACCGAGAAGATGCGCGCCAACCTTCTGCGCGCGGTCTCCCACGACCTGCGCACGCCCCTCACCTCCATTTATGGGGCCTGCTCCACGGTCATTGAAAATTATGACTCGCTGGCCAAAGAGCAGAAGTTAAAACTTCTCGGCGAAGTCTGTTCGGACGCCCAGTGGCTCAACCGGATGGTGGAGAACCTGCTGTCAGTCACCCGGTTCGACACCGGCACCGTCTCGGTGCAGAAGACCCCCACCGTGCTGGAAGAGCTGATCGACACCGTGCTGGTGCGGTTCCAGAAGCACTACCCGGACGTGAACGTCACGGTAGACCTGCCCGACAGCTTCGTGGTCATCCCGATGGACTCGATGCTCATCTCGCAGGTGTTGATGAACCTGCTGGAAAACGCCGTGCTCCACGCCGAGGGAATGACCAGGCTGACCCTCCGGGTCTTTACGCTGGGCGACCACGCCATCTTTGAAGTCTCGGATGACGGCTGCGGCATCCCCAAAGAGCGGCTGAAAGGGCTGTTCACCCGGATGCTGCCCGCCGACGACACGGCCAGCCCCGGCAAGCACGGCATGGGCATCGGCCTTGCGGTGTGCGCGGCCATCGTCAAGGCCCACGGCGGCGAGATCAAGGCCGAGAGCCGCCCCGGCGAAGGCACCACCATCCGCTTCTGGCTGGAGACCGAATCCACGGACGAATCCACTGATCTGGAGGAAAATATCTGAAATGAGCAACAACAAATTCAAGATTCTCATCGTTGAAGACGAACCCACCATCTGCAGCTTCATCTATACCCTGCTGGACACCAACGGCTACAAGACCTATGTGGCCCCCACCTGTGAGCTGGGCAAATCCATCTTCACCTCCTACCTGCCCGACCTCATCATCCTGGATCTGGGCCTGCCCGACCGCGACGGCCGCGAGCTCATCCACTATGTGCGCCAGAAATTCATGACGCCCATCATCGTGCTGTCGGCCCGCACCACCGAGGCAGACAAGATCGAAGCGCTGGACCTTGGCGCGAACGACTACATCACCAAACCCTTCAGCACCGGCGAGCTGCTGGCGCGGGTGCGGGCCGCACTGCGGCTCAACCGCTTCAGCTCCAACCCCACCGGCGTCTTTCAGGCGCAGGACCTGCTCATCCAGTACGAGCGGCGCAAGGTCTATGTGGGCGGGGAGGAGATCAAGCTGACCCAGACCGAATACAACATCGTGGCCTTTCTCTCCGAACACGCGGGCCGGGTGATGACCTACCCCGCCATCGTCCGGGCCATCTGGGGCGATACCGACTGCGGCAGCACCAAAAAGCTGCAGGTCAACATGGCCAACATCCGCCGCAAGCTGGGCAGCCGCCCCGGCCACAACAACTACATCATGAACGAACTCGGCGTAGGCTACCGGATGATCGATGCCGACCACGACGGCCCGGACGCCCCCGCCGACCATGAGGAGAACGCATGACGCTTGCCCTGATCCTGTTTGCTTTCACCTACTGCCTGATGCTGGCCCTGCCCCGCTTCCGGCCCTTTGCGGCCCTTGGCGGAGCCGGGGCCTTTTTGCTTCTGGGGCAGCTGGGCGTGTACGACTTCACCCTGACCGACGCCGCACGGGCCGTGGATTTCAACGTGCTGCTGATGATGGCGGGCACCATGGGCACCGTGTCCCTCTTCATTGCCAGCAAAATGCCCACCCGCCTGGCCGAACAGCTCATCGTCCATGTGCCCAACGTGAAGTGGGCCGTCTGTATGCTGGCTCTCTTTGCCGGGGTCATCAGCGCCTTTGTGGACAACGTCGCCACCGTGCTGATGGTCGCCCCGGTGGGCCTTGCCATTGCCCGGAAGCTCCGGCTCTCCCCGGTGCCGGTCCTCATCGCCATTGCCGTCAGCTCCAATCTGCAGGGCGCGGCCACGCTGGTGGGCGACACCACCAGCATCCTGCTGGGCGGCTTTGCGGAGATGAACTTCTTCGACTTTTTCTGGATGAAGGGCCGCCCCGGCATCTTTTTCGGGGTGGAACTGGGCGCGCTGGCCTCGTTGGGCGTGCTGCTCGTTCTCTTCCGGAAGCAGACCCAGCCGGTAAAGGCCGCGGTGGAGACCGAAGTCACCGACGATGTGCCCACCGCCCTGATGCTGCTCACCGTGGGGCTGCTCATCGCGGCCTCCTTCCTGCCCTGCCCGGCGGGCGGGGTGCTGCGGCTCCTCTACGATCTGCGCAGCGGCATCGTCTGCATGAGCCTGTGCCTGTTCGGGGTGGCGCGGGCCTGCCTGCGGGCACGGTCGCTCTCTCCGCTGGCAGAGACGGCCCAGGCGCTGGACTACGACACCCTGCTGCTGCTCTTCGGCCTCTTCATCCTCATCGAGGGCATCGGCCGGGCGGGCGTCATCGACGCAGCGGCCCAGCTGTTCTACATCTTCTCCGGCGATGACCCCTTCCGGCTGTACACCCTGCTGGTGGTCGTCTCGGTGGGGCTGTCGGCCTTCATCGACAACATCCCCTATGTGGCCGCCATGCTGCCGGTGGTGCAGAGCATCGCCGCCCAGATGAACGGCGGGGCCGGTTTCCCGCCGGAGCTGTTCTACTTCGGCCTGCTCACCGGGGCCACGCTGGGCGGCAATCTGACCCCCATCGGGGCTTCGGCCAACATCGCCGCCATCGGCATCCTGCGCAAGCACGGCGAGACCGTGACCACCCGCGATTTTCTGCGCATCGGCGTCCCCTTCACCCTTTCCGCCGTTGCCGCCGGGTATCTGTACCTGTGGGCCGTCTGGGGCCGCTGAGAGGCGCTTTCCGGTTTGTTTCTGATTACTAACTGTAGTCTGACAAAAAACCCACCTAGGGATAGACATTTCTAACTACGGTACGTAAAAAGTTTACACTGATTAACATTTCGAAAATCCCTTGAAAATTCCAAAATCCGTGCTACAATATCCGCAGAAACAGCAAGGCTGTTCGGTTTTTTCGCCCCATCCGGGGCTTGCAATAACATGAATAAAGGTAGGAAAACGATTATGGTAGATGTGAAAAAGATCGCACTGTTCGTCGGCGGCGTTGTGTTTGGTTCGGCAGGCTTCAAGCTCCTGTCCAGCAGCGATGCCAAGAAGGTCTACACCCAGACCACCGCAGCCGTCCTGCGCATGAAGGACTCCACCATGGAGACCGTCAACAAGGTCCAGGAGCAGGCCGGTGACATCCTGGCCGACGCAAAGGCCATCAACGAGGCCCGCGCCGCCAAGGCAGAGGCCGCCGTCATCGAGGACGAAGCTGCAGAGGCTGCTGCCGCCGAGGACGCTGAATAATTTTTGAGCGCTTGAGCCGCCTGCGGGCGGCTCTTTCTATTGAGGAAGGTATAACGTAACCATGAAATGCACCATTTTACATGAGGGCCGGGGCCGGATGCGCGTGCATGTCTGCAACGTGCGGATGACCCTGCACCGCGCCGATGTGCTGGAAGCCTATCTCAACCACCACGATGCCATCGAGAAAGCCACCGTCTATGAGCGGACCGGCGATGTGGTCCTGTATTACTGCGGCCGACGCGCCGATGCCGTCCAGGCGCTGAGCCGCTACAAATTCGACCAGCCGGAGCTGGACGCCCTTGTCACCACCGCCGACAGCCGGAAGCTCAATCAGGAGTATCAGGAGAAGATGTGCGACCTCGTGGCGGGCCACTTCTTCCGCAAGCTGTTCCTGCCCGCACCCATCCGCGCCGCCTACACAGTCTGGCGCTCCATCGCGTTTGTCTGGAAAGGGGTCCGGTGCCTGCTCCGCCGCAGGCTGGAAGTCGAGGTGCTGGACGCTCTGAGCATCGGCGTCTCCGTCCTGCGCGGCGACTTCAGCACCGCCGGTTCCGTCATGTTCCTGCTGAACCTTGGTTCTCTGTTGGAAGAGTGGACCCGCAAGAAGAGTCTGGACGACCTGGCCCGCAGCATGGCCCTGAATGTAGACAAAGTCTGGGTGCGCAGCCAGGGCACCGAGGTGCTCCTGCCCCTGACCAAAGTTCAGCCCGGCGATGAGATCGTGGTCCGCTCCGGCAACATGGTGCCGCTGGACGGCACCGTCATCGAGGGCGAGGCCATGGTCAACCAGGCCGCTCTGACCGGCGAATCCATGCCGGTGCGCAAGGCAAAAGGTGCCACCGTTTACGCAGGCACCGTCGTGGAGGAGGGCGAATGCGTCTTCCTCGCCAAGGCCGCAGGCGGTGCCAACCGCTACGACAAGATCGTGGCCATGATCGAGGAATCCGAAAAGCTCAAATCCAGCACCGAGAACCGCGCACTGGAGCTGGCCGACAAGCTGGTGCCCTGGTGTCTGGCCGGCACGGTCGTCACCTATGCGCTCACCCGCAACGTCACCCGCGCCATCTCCATCCTGATGGTGGACTTCTCCTGTGCGCTCAAGCTCTCGATGCCGCTGGCGGTCCTCTCCGCCATGCGGGAGTGCGGCACGGCCCACATCACGGTCAAGGGCGGCAAATATCTGGAAGCTCTGGCCAAGGCCGACACCATCGTCTTTGATAAGACCGGCACCCTGACCCGCGCCACCCCGCAGGTGGTGGACATCATCCCCTTCAGCAACAGCGAGAAGGACGATGTGCTCCGTCTGGCCGCCTGTCTGGAAGAGCATTTCCCCCACTCCATGGCCAACGCGGTGGTCCGCGCCGCCAGAGAGCAGGGTCTGTCCCACGAAGAGATGCACTCTGAAGTGGAATACATTGTGGCCCACGGCATTGCCAGCCGGGTCGGCGGCGAGCGGGTGGTCATCGGCAGCTACCACTTCGTCTTTGAGGACGAGCACTGCATCGTTCCCGCCGACGAGCAGGAAAAGTTCGACCGGATGCCCGCCGAATACTCGCACCTGTACATGGCTGCTTCCGGCCAGCTGGTGGGCGTCATCTGCATCGCAGACCCCCTCCGCCCCGAAGCCGCTTCCGTGCTGCGCCAGCTGCACAAGCTGGGCATCCGGAACGCCGTGATGATGACCGGCGACAGCTACCGCACCGCCGAGGCCATTGCCCGGCAGGTGGGCGTGGACCAGTTCTTCGCGGAAGTCCTGCCCGAAGACAAGGCCAACTTCGTCCAGAAGGCCAAAGCCGAAGGCCACACCGTCGTCATGATCGGCGACGGCATCAACGACTCCCCCGCCCTTTCGGCTGCGGATATCGGCATCGCCATCAACTCCGGCGCTGCCATCGCCCGCGAGATCGCGGATGTCACCATCAAGGCCGACAGCCTGGAGGAGCTGGTCACCCTCAAGACCATCGCCAATGCGCTGCAGCACCGTGTCAGCTCGAACTACCGCTTCGTGCTCAGCTTCAACTCCACCCTCATCGCGCTGGGGGCTCTGGGCATCCTGCAGCCCGCCGCTTCGGCCATGCTGCACAACCTGTCCACCATCGGCATCAGCCTCCGGAGCATGACGAACCTCATCCAGAATCCTTCTTCTGCACCGCAGCTCGAAGGCTGACCTCCAGCCAACAGCAAAGCCCCCTGCACATACCGCGTGCAGGGGGCTTTGTGTTTCTATTGAAAGAGGAAGAACTTACAGGATGTCGATGTATTCACCGGCCAGAGCCTTGTTCATGCTGCGGACGGCGCAGAACTTGCCGCACATGGAGCAGGTGTCGCTGTGGTCGTCTTCGGGCAGGCGGGCGTCGCGGATGGCCTTGGCGGTCTCCGGGTCGATAGCACAGGCGAACTGTGCATCCCAGTCCAGCACACGGCGGGCATCGCCCATCTTGTCGTCGATGTCGCGGGCATGGGGGATGCCCTTGGCGATGTCAGCGGCATGGGCGGCGATCTTGGAAGCCACGATGCCCTGCTTCACATCGTCCACATTGGGCAGTGCCAGATGCTCGGCGGGGGTCACATAGCACAGGAAGGCCGCACCGCTGGCCGCTGCCACTGCGCCGCCGATGGCGGCCGTGATGTGGTCGTAGCCGGGGGCGATGTCGGTGACGAGGGGTCCCAGCACATAGAAGGGTGCACCCATGCAGATGCTCTTCTGGACTTCCATGTTGGCGGCGACCTGATTCAGGGGCACATGGCCGGGGCCTTCGACCATGACCTGCACGTTGTGGGCCCAGGCGCGCTTGGTCAGCTCACCCAGACGGACCAGCTCCTCGATCTGGCAGACGTCGGTGGCATCGGCCAGGCAGCCGGGACGGCAGGCATCGCCCAGCGAGACGGTCACATCGTGCTCCTCGCAGATGTCCAGGATCTCATCGAAGTGCTCGTAGAACGGGTTCTCGTTGCCGGTCATGCACATCCAGGCAAAGACCAGCGAACCGCCGCGGCTGACGATGTTCATCTTCCGTTTGTGGGTGCGGATCTGCTCGATGGTCTTGCGGGTGATGCCGCAGTGCAGGGTGACGAAGTCCACGCCGTCCTCTGCGTGCAGGCGGACCACATCCACGAAGTCCTGCGCCGTCAGGGTAGCGAGGTCGCGCTGGTAGTGGATGACCGAGTCATACACCGGCACGGTGCCGATCATGACCGGGCACTCGTGGGTCAGCTTCTGGCGGAAGGGCTGGGTGTTGCCGTGGCTGGACAGATCCATAATGGCCTCTGCGCCCATGTTCACGGCGCTCATCACCTTCTGCATCTCGATGTTGTAATCCTTGCAGTCGCGGGAGACGCCCAGATTGACGTTGATCTTGGTGCGCAGCATGCTGCCGATGCCCTCCGGGTTCAGGCAGGTGTGGTGCTTGTTGGCCGGGATGGCGACCTTGCCCTCGGCCACCAGCTGACGGATCTCCTCCGTGGTGCGGTACTCCTTCTGGGCGACGATCTCCATTTCCTTGGTCACGATGCCCTTGCGGGCCGCGTCCATCTGTGTGGTGTAATTCTGCATCTTGTTACCTCCAGTTTGACAAGTCGATACGCTCTTGCTCTTTTTTCTATCGTTACGAAAGAGCCGGACTTCGCCCATCAAACGGGTGGTTTCCGGCGCCTCCGCAGACAAACCCTGCGGTGTTCATGTCAAAGCTCCTTTGCATGAAGTCTGTTCCGGCAGAAGGTGGTGCCCCCGGTCTGCCGAGATGATAATTTTCTCCCTACAACCTCTCCGCCATTGCTTCGCAATGCCACCTCCCCTTGTAGGAAAGACTCCCTCCGGCCGGAGGGAGATGTCGCGAATAGCGACAGAGGGAGGATGACCACTGGCGAGTCGGTGATGGTCGTTCTGGATGAGCAAAGTTTTTGCTTCCGGAAACGACCGGGCTCCGCTGTTGAGATTTACAGCAGCAATACAAATGCTGCTACCAATGCGGACAGGGCCCGCCGCCCTGCGCCCAATCGGGCCCAAGCGAACAGCAGGGCCTGCCCGGCCTGCCAAGGGCTCCCCTACCAGGGGAGCTGTCGAGCGTGAGCGAGACTGAGAGGTTGTACGAAGGACAACTTTATAACTGTTCTACCAATGCTCTCAATTCCCTGCACTCGGCCTCGATATCCTTAGCCGCGAAGATGGCGCTGACCAGCGCCACACCGGCTTCGCCGCAGTGGGCAAGGCTGAGCAGATTCTGCTTGTGGATGCCGCCGATGGCGACCACCGGGATGGGGACCGCCGTGCAGATGGCCCGCAGCGTCTCTTTGGGCAGGGCGGTCACATTCGTCTTGGTGGCGGTCGCAAACATGGCCCCGCAGCCCAGATAGTCCGCACCGGCCTCCACAGCGGCTCTGGCTTCGGCCACATTGTGGGCCGACACGCCGATGATGGCCTCCGGGCCAAGGATGCGCCGGGCTTCGGCGGGGTCCATATCCTCCTGCCCCAGATGCACACCGTCGGCCCCGCACTGCCTGGCCAGCGCCACGTTGTCGTTCAGAATGAACGGCACGCCGTACCGTTTGCAGAGGGCGGAGATCTCCAGCGCCTCTGCCAGAATGGCTGCGTCGCCCAGATCTTTTTCCCGCAGCTGCACACAGGTGGCTCCGCCCTTCAGGGCAGCTTCCACCTGCTGGGGCAGGGTCTGTTCGCCCACCCAGGCGCGGTCGGTCACGGCATAGAGCCGCAGCATCTCAGCAGTACAGTTCATCGTTTGCTCCTTGGTCAAGTTGTTCGCCGGTCAGGTTGGACACGGCATCCATCAGATACATGCACAGCGTTCCGGTGCCCTCTTCGCCGGTCAGGCGGGCAGCGGCAGTCTCGCCGCAAAGGCCCATCGCACAGACGGCGGCGGCCGCCGCGGCCAGCGGGCAGTCGGGGTTGGCCCCCACGAAAGCCGCCGTCAGGACCGACAACATACAGCCCGCCCCGGTCACACGCCGCAGCAGCGGGGTGCCGTTGCGGAGGATGTGGGTCGTCTTCCCGTCCGTCACGATGTCCTCGGCCCCGGTCACTGCCGCGACGCAGTGGTGCTGCGCGGCAAACTGCTCGGCCAGCGGCCGCAGGGCCTCCGGCGGCAGGGTCTTGCCGGCATCCACCCCGCGTGAGACCTGCGCAAGCCCGCTCAGCGCCTGCAGCTCCGAGGCGTTGCACCGCAGCACGGTGACGGGCACTTCCCGCAGCACCTCGGCCGCGATGCTCTGGCGGAACTGCGATGCGCCCACGCCCACCGGGTCAAAGACCACCGGCAGGCCCAGCCGGGCGGCGGTGCGGCCCGCTTTGACCATGGCCTCGGCCTTGCGGGGGTTCGGGGTGCCCAGACTCAGGCAGAGGGCCCGGCTCAGCGCCGTGATCTCCTCCACCTCCTCCGGGTCATCCGCCATGATGGGCGACGCCCCGGCCGCCAGCACGATGTTAGCGCAGTCGTTGGCGCTGACGAGATTCGAGATGCAGTGGACGAGGGGCGAGGTTTCCCGCACCCGGTCGAAAAGAGCTCCAAACGCTGTCACGGTGCCCTCCTCAGCTCAGGCTGGTCTGCATGGAGCGCAAAGCGCCGGAGCGCTGCAGCGCGGCCAGCAGCACACCTGCAATGACCGCACCGCCTGCGGTCGAGACGAGGAAGGGCACGATGTAGGCATAGAATGCGATATCGCCCGCGCTCTTGCCCATCAGCAGGATGGCCACCGGGTAGGCGCACAGCCCGCCCAGGATGGAGGTGCCGAACACCTCACCCACCAGAGTGGGCAGCAGCTTTTCGGTCTTGTGGTAGACGATGCCGCACAGCAGGGCACCGAACATGCTGCCGGGGAAGGCCATCAGACTGCCCAGGCCCAGCAGGTTGCGCAGCAGCGAGGCCACGAAGGCCACGCCGATGCCGTAGTAGGGGCCCAGCAGCACAGCGCACAGGATGTTGACCATGTGCTGCACCGGGGCGCATTTGCTGCCAAAAATGGGGAAGCTGAACACGCTGCCCACAACGGCCAGGGCGCAGAGCATCCCGGCCAGAGCCAGCTTTTTCGTAGAGAGTGCTTTCATGAGGATTCCTCCTATTGCAAAGCGGTCGAGACTTTCTGGTCTCCTCTCACGCCGGAACACGGCTTCCCATCGCGTCGATTCAAGGCCCAGGGCGCTCCCCCTCGGCCCGGAGCCGCCCACAAGGCGGCTGCGGCAGAAAACAAAAACAGGAGCTCCCTCTGCGGAAGCCCCTGTGAAAACGCATCGTGATGACTTCCTACGGCGGCATTATCCGCATCAGGTAAAAGGGTCGAAGTTTGAGCACTTCCTCTCAGCCCGCATGACGAGCTCCCCTGTATTTTGTTGTCGGGAGTATTCTACACCCATCGTGCCAAAATTGCAAGAGGCAGTTTCCTTTTGCAGTGCTTCTGTGCTATACTAAGGGTAATTCCGCAACCGAAACCACTTCAAAGGAGATTTGGAATATGGGTCTTGTAAAAGCTGCAATGAACGCGGCCTCCGGCGTGATGGCCGACCAGTGGAAAGAGTTTTTCTATTGCGATGCCCTCCCGGCCGAAGTGCTGGCCGTCAAGGGGCAGAAGCGCACCGACCGTCGCTCTGCCAACAAGCACGGCAATGAGAACATCATCTCCGACGGCTCCGTCGTGGCCGTGGCGGAGGGCCAGTGCGCCCTGATCGTAGAGCAGGGCAAAGTGGTGGAGCTGTGCGCCGAGCCGGGCGAGTACACCTACAGCACCGGCACCCAGCCCTCCCTGCTCAGCGGCGGGCTGAAGGACATCGACGGCGTCTTTGCCGAGATGGGCAAGCGGTTCGGCTTTGGCGGGCAGGCCGCCGCCGACCAGCGCATCTACTACATCAACACCAAGGAGCTGGTGGGCAACAAGTACGGCACCCCCAACCCGGTGCCCTTCCGGGTGGTGGACCAGCGCGCCGGCATCGACCTCGACATCGCCATCCGCTGCTTTGGCGAGTACAGCTACCGCATCGTCAACCCCATCCTGTTTTACACCAACGTCTGCGGAAATGTGGAAAACGCCTACACCCGCGACGCGCTGGACGGCCAGCTCAAGACCGAGCTGATGACCGCCCTGCAGCCCGCTTTTGCCCGCATCAGCGAGCAGGGCATCCGCTATTCCTCCCTGCCCGCCCACACCACCGAGCTGGCGGACGCCCTCAACCAGGCCCTCAGCGCCAAGTGGAGCAAGCTGCGCGGCATCGAGATCGTCTCGCTGGGCGTGTCCGGCGTCAAGGCCAGCGAAGAAGACGAACAGATGATCAAGGACCTGCAGCGCAGTGCCGCCTTTATGGACCCCACCCGCGCCGCCGCCCATCTGGTGGGCGCACAGGCCGCTGCCATGCAGGCGGCTGCCTCCAACACCGCTGCCGGCCCGGCCATTGCCTTCATGGGGGTCAATCAGGCGGCAGCGGCGGGCGGTGTCAACGCCCAGACCCTCTACCAGATGGGGGCCCAGCAGCCCGCAACGCCTGCCGCCCCGGCATCCGGCTGGGCCTGCGCCTGCGGCCAGACCGGCAACACCGGCAAGTTCTGCACCGCCTGCGGCAAGCCCCGGCCCGAAGCGCCCACCGTCTGGGTGTGCAGCTGCGGCGCAAAGAACAGCGGCAAATTCTGTTCCGAGTGCGGCAAGCCGAAGCCCGCAGGCAAGTGCCCGAACTGCGGCTTCACCCCTGCCGACCCGGCCCACCCGCCGAAGTTCTGCCCGGAATGCGGCAGCCCCTTCGGCGCATAAGAGAGGCATCCTGAATGGCTGATAAAGTAACGAATTACCAATGCCCGGCCTGCACCGGCCCGCTGCATTTCGACAGCGCCACCGGCAAGCTCGTCTGCGACTACTGCGGCTCGGCGTATGAGGTGGCAGACATCGAGGCGCAGTACGCGGCCAAGCAGAAAAAGGCCGACTCTGCCGCCGAGGCAGACCAGAAAAAAGCGGCGCAGCGCAAAGCGTCTGCGCCCGTCTGGGATGAGATGGAAGCCGCCAGCCTGACCAGCTACACCTGCACTACCTGCGGGGCTGAGCTTGTCTGCGACGCCACCACTGCCGCCACCAACTGTCCCTACTGCGGCAACCCCACCGTGCTGGGCGGCAAGCTCTCCGGCAAGCTCAAGCCGGAGTACATCCTGCCCTTCAAGCTGGACAAGAATGCCGCCATCGCCCAGCTGACCCACTACTATAAAGGCAAGGCCTTTCTGCCCAAGGCGTTCAAGAGCCAGAACCACATCGCTGAGCTGCAGGGCGTCTATGTTCCCTTCTGGCTCTACGATGCCGAGGCCGACGCTCAGGGCAGCTACGAGGGCCTGACGACCGAGAGCCACCGCGAGGGCGACTACAACGTGACCACCACCCAGCACTACGACGTCCGGCGCGAGGGCACCGCCTTCTTCACCCGCGTTCCGGTGGACGGCTCCAGCAAGATGCCCAACGCCCACATGGACGCCATTGAGCCGTTTGATTACAGCGATCTGAAGCCCTTTTCCACTGCGTATCTGCCGGGCTTTCTGGCCGACCGCTACGACGAGGACTCCGACGCCTGTGCCGAGCGGGCCCGCCCCCGGATGCTGAACTCCACGGCCCAGGCTCTGCACGAGACCACCCACGGCTATTCGGAGGTCAACACCCTGCACGAGGACATCAACCTCAGCAAGTTCCGGGCGCATTACGCCCTGCTGCCGGTCTGGATGCTCCACACCCGCTGGAAGGACAACGACTTCCTCTTCGCGATGAACGGTCAGACCGGGCGGCTCATCGGTGACCTGCCTGTGGACAAAGCCAAAGTGGCCGCGTGGTTTGCCGCCATCAGCCTGCCGCTGATGGCCTTCCTCACCTGGCTGCTCTACTTATAAGGAGGTGCGCAGAATGAATCCTCACACCCATTGCCTGCGCAGCCTCTGCGCATTCCTTGCCGCTCTGGTCCTTGCGGTCTGTCTCGCCTGCCCGGCGCTGGCCGACGCGCCCCTTGTGCGGGATGAATACGGCCTGTTCGACGCCGACACCCTCGCCCAGCTGGAATCCAGCGCCGAGGACGCTTCCGCCGGGCATGACTGCGACGTCTATTTCCTCACGGTGGACAGCATCGGCGACACCGACCAGCGCGCCTACGCCAAGAACTATTATGTGCAGAACGACCTTGGCTCCGGCAGCGGAAAAAGCGGCATCCTGTTCATGATCGCCCTCGGCTCCCGCAAGTACGTCACCATCACCTACGGCGGGGGCGTCACCGCCTTTACCGACTACCGCATTGAGCAGCTGGAAGACGAGGTCGTGCCCCTGCTGTCGGACGGCGACTACGCCGATGCTGCCCAGACCTACATCGACCTCTGCGCCAGCACACTGGACTTCTACGCCGAGAACGGCGAGCCGCTGGATTACGACAACGACCCGGACGGCGGCCTCGGCCTGATCGGCATCCTCATCGTGGTGGGCATCCCGATGCTCATCGCCGCCGTGGTCTGCGGCATCCTGTACAGCCGGATGAAGACGGCCCAGCTCAAGACCGAAGCCGACGACTACATCGGTGCCGGGCTCAAGCTTCGGGTCAAGACCGACCGCTACACCCACACCGACCGCGTCGAGGTCTACGACCCGCCCCAGCCCGAAAGCGACTCCGGCGGTTCCACCACCGACAGCGACGGCTTCGGCGGCTCGTCGGGCGGTTCCTTCTGAAAACCAAAAAAGGTGTTGCTGCAAGAAATTCGCAGCAACACCTTTTTTATTGTTCGTCGAGTTCCGCTGTTTCCAGCACCGTGACGCCCTCGGCGGCAAATGCGCGGGCCAGCGCCTGCGCAAGGCCGGGGCGATGCACCTTGTTCTCGATGCAGGCGGTCAGCACACCGTGCAGGCTGGTCACTTCCATGGCGAGAGACGCGCCGTCCGGCAGCACCCAGGTCTGGAAATCCTCCACGTAGGCTTCCAGTTCCGGGCTGCGCGGGGCGAATGGGTCGCCCAGATAGCTCACCCAGAAATCCGCCGGGCTCCCGCTGAGGTACTCGCCCATCTGGAAGATGCGCTGTTTGATCTTCAGCGGAGCCTTCTGCTGGAACATCCGGCAGACGAAGCCCATCTGCTCGGCCAAACGGTAGCGCAGGCGTTCCGGCTTCAGATACTCCCGGATGGCGGCATCCAGCGCCTTGGCAAAAGCGCTCAGCCGGGCACCCGCCGCCCCCTTCAGCGGCAGCTGATAGGTGACGATGCAGTTGTAGCGGGCATTGGGCAGGCCCATCGTCTCGCGCAGGTCGGCGGCAAAGCTGTAAAGAAGCTCGTCCTTTTCCAGATACTGCCCGCAGCCCTGGCAGACGATGCCCATCAGAGCCGTGAAGGGCTTGACCCCCTCCCGCGCCGCCGCCTTGATGAGGCTGGCCCGGTCCAGCCGGAGCCGGATGCGGTCGGGCTTTCCCTCAAAGATGTCGATGGGCTGGTTCTGCTCGGCCCCCGCCTTCTGGCTCTCCGGGAACTCTTTGAGCAGCCGCTCCGGGTCATAGGGCGGGTCCTCGGCAAGCGTTTCACACGCAAAGGCCGTGCCGTACCGCAGGTTGCAGTAGGCGCGGAGCACCAGCGTCATGAACGGTGAAAATCCGCGTCCGTCCGCAAGGAAATGGAACCAGTCGAAGTAGATGGTCGTTCCCTCGCAGTGGAGCGAAAACAAATAATCGTTCGTTGCCTCCGGGATGGCAGGGGCGGCTTCTCCCACGGTCACCCGGCAGGGCGCATCGTTCGGCGCAAGATGCGCCTCCCGCTTTTCCCACACGACTTTCTGGAAGTACCACCCCGCCAGAGGGCGCATCTCGTCCAGGGCCCGCTGCAGCAGCGCCGGGTCCACAGGGTCGTGCAGGGCGATCTGATAGCGGCAGATCACCTGATTGGCGCGGTAATAATACACGATGCCCTGAAAAACGGCACACTGCGTCTCGTTCAATCAGTTCACCCCGCGTTATCCGCCAGATAATCTGCCACGTCCGCGATGGTCACAAAGTTGCGCAGCTCCTTTTCGGGGATGCGCAGACCAAAGGTCTCTTCCAGATCCGCCACAATGGTCAGGATCTCCATTGAGGACAGGTCGAGGTCGTCCATCAGGACGCTGTCTTCGTTCACGTCCTCCGGGCTGATCTCTGCCACGTCCTCCAGGATCGCGAGGATCTGGGACACGATTTCTGCTCTTTGCATCAAAAAATCTTCCTTTCCATGATGGATTTCAGCGTCGCAGCGCAAGGGGATGCCCCGCGCGGCCCGGTTTTCCCATTCTGGTCCCGGCCTGTACCGACGTCATGCAGTTTTATAATACCCGTTTTTCAGGGGAATTGCAATATTTCGCCGTACAGCTTTACAGATTTTCTACAAATGCGCTCTTACTTACGCAGCAGCTTGCCCATGGCATTGCGGGGCAGCGGCTCTGCGGTGCACTCCACCGCGCTGATGCGCTTGTACAGCGGCAGGGTGCGGTTCAGCTCGGTGACGAAGGCGCGGACGGTCTGCTCCTTGTCCGGCTCGCAGCAGATGACGGCACCGATCTTCTTGCCCATCTCCTTGACGACGCACTCCTTGATGTCGGTGCATTTGCCCAGCAGCTTCTCCAGCTCTTCGGGGCTGACGTTCTCGCCGCTGTCCAGGATGATGAGGTTCTTCCTGCGGCCGGTGATGTAGTAGAAGCCGTCCTCGTCCATGCGGGCCAGGTCGCCGCTGTGGAGCCAGCCGTCCTTGTCGATGGCCTCGGCGGTGGCCTCCGGGTCCTTGTAGTAGCCCAGCATGACGGCATCGCCGCGGACGCAGATCTCACCGGTCTCATCCAGCTTGATCTCGCAGAAGCCGTCCGGCTTGCCCAGAGCGCGCAGGTGCTCGCCCTCCTGCGCAATGTTCAGCAGGCCATAGCCGGCCAGCTCGGTCATGGAGTAGCACTGGTTGATGTAGAAGCCGTGGGCGATGAGGTAGCTCAGGATCTCCGGGTCGAGGATGGCGGAAGAGCAGCTCAGGTTCCACAGGCCGTTCAGCTTGTCCTGATTGCCGCGGCGGATCTCGTTGTAGATCATCTCCACCAGCACCGGCGGAGTGGACATGGCGTCGCTGTGCATCATGGACATATCGCGGCGCACGTCGCGCGGGTCCGCGCAGAGGTTCAGGGTCCAGCCATGGATGCCGTAGGCGAAGTAGCAGATGAAGCCGGACAGGTGGAACATGGGCACCAGTGTGAAGTGGCTGAAGGGCTTGTCCATATCCTTCGGGGCCAGTTCCTGGGCCTTTCTCATAACGGCCGCCTGGCCAGCAACATACATCCGCACGGCGCTGAAGTAGTTCTTCTCGCTGAGCATGACACCCTTGCTGCGGCCGGTGGTGCCGGAGGTGAACATCAGCATCATCAGGGCGTTGGGGTCGATGCGGTTGGCCAGCTCGGCCGGAGTGCTGCCCTCATAGGCGTTCATGGGGCGGAGCTTGTCGCCGTAGGCGGCCTTGAGCTCGTCGGCATAGCCGTAATCAATGCCGTCGGTAAAGATGAGGGCAGGCTCGCTCAGGCCCAGCTCATACTCCAGCTCCGGCCAGGTCTTTTTCTGGTTCAGGGTCACGATGACGGCACCGGCCATCACAGTGCCGAAGGTCACCACACCGTACTCGTAGTTGGTGCGGCTCAGGATGACGATGCGCTGGCCCTTCACATCGGCAACATTTGCCTGCAGATAGCTGGTCATCTTGCGGATGTCCTCCACGAACTGGCCGTAGGTCTTCTCCTGCACGGTCTTGGTGGCGTCGTCCACCCAGCGGAATGCCGGGCGCTCGGCGTATTTTTCCTGCATGGCAACGATCATATCATAGACCGTCCTCGGCATGTCTTTTTCAGCAACAACGGCGCAGCACTCTTCTCTGGTCATATTTTATACACTCCTTGTTTGTTTGGCGTTTTTCCAATGAATCCCGCTTTTTGGCAAAGTTTGGGGTCTATGGTTCTCAGTATACCGCATTCCGGAGCCGAATGCAAGTTTTAATTGCACAAATATGCAATATAAACTTGCGTCCAACTTGTGCAGACAGATGGGATTTGCTCCCATTCATTGCGCAGGGGCAGCGGGTGTGGTACACTTTTTCTGCACCAGGAGGGCTTTTTGCAGGCTGTCCGTCTTTGATTGACAGAACCTCAAAAAAGCATTATACTTATTTATAACGATTTTGTAACTTTTAACATCTTGCGCCCGAATTCGGCATCTGCCACTCCCCCGGTGATCTCGGCGCAAAGGAGGGCATTTCATGGAGGGTACCAAACCCCGCACAGCCAATTCATTGGGCATGTTTGATTTTCTCAAGGGCATCGGAATGCTGACCATCGTGTTCGCGCACTCCGCCGAGCTGTATCCGGTGGGTGCCACAACGACCATCACGCCCATGACCTTTTATCTGTTCGCCTACCGGGAGTCCCTGATGGCGGCGTTCTACATTGCCAGCGGCTACGGCTTCCGCAAGCGGTCCATCGGCAAGTGCATCGACCAGCAGTTCAAAACGCTGCTCAAGCCCTACCTTTATACCGGGCTTGCCACGACATTCTTCCATTTTCTCATCCACTATCTCACCTTCGGCTCGGTCGAGGGCGCTGTCCGAGAGACCCTCAAGGTCTTCGGCGGTTTTGCGCTGGGCCTGCCCCATACCTCCCTCTACGCCGGGCAGACCTTCTTCTCCTGCGGGCCGATGTGGTATCTGCTCTCGCTGATGATCGCGTGGATCCTGCTGGACGTCATCCTGAACATCTTCCCCGAACCATACATACCCTGGGCCGTGCTGGGCACCATGTTGTTGGGCTGGGGCATCTGCATCACCTGGGAGGTCCCCTTCTGCATCGGCCAGGGCATGGTCACGGTTCCGGCGCTCTACGTCGGGTATCTGGCCAAGCAGCACAAGCTCTTCGACAGGCCCCTGTCCTGGAAGCTCAAGCTCGGCATGATCGCCTCGGCGCTGGCTGTGGCGGGCCTTGTGCTGGCCACCCAAAGCACCGACTGTGTCTCGATGGCCGAATGGACCTTCGGCCCCGTGAGCATCCTGCTGGATGTGATGACCGGTCTGGGTATGCTGTCGCTGCTGCTCTTCTTCCAGCGCCATGTGGACAATTTCATCACCCACGGCGTGCAGGCCATCGGCCAGCGGTCGCTGTACATCTTCTGCATCCACACCGTGGAGCTCACCGCCATCCCCTGGTATCTGATGGCGCAGAAGTTTGCGGGCCGGGAGGCTCTGGGCCTTGTGACCCACTTTGCGGTGTCCATGGGTTCGATCCTGCTGATCTGCGAGCTGCTGCTCCGCCGCCGCGACTGGAAGCTCCAGCGCACCGCTGCCCGGAATGCGGCCGCCCGACGTGCGGGCCCGGCACAGCGGCGTTATGCGGCCAGACACTGAATTTTTGCGGGGTCTCCCCGCTGAAGTGAATTTATATAAAATGAGGAGAATCCGGTTATGAACAACGAAGCTCCTGCCTCCACGGCTGCCCTGCAGGCCCGCATCGCGGACCTCGAACAGCAGCTCAAACTCTCAGACGAGGGCGTCTCCCGTCTGGCAGAACGCTGCCTTGGGCTGGAACAGGAAGTGCAGTCCTACCTTGCGGCCCATCCCCAGAACGAGAAGCACACCGACTCCCCCGCCCTGCTGCAGCCCACCCTCTATTTCGATGCGGGCTTTGGCTTTTCGGAGAAAGACACCCTCACCGCCCCGGACTATGAGGTGGACGAGCTGACGGGTGTCGTCATCGCGACCTTTGAGCTGCCCGTGACCGCCCGCGCCCTGCGGCTCGATCCGGGCGAACTGCCCTGCTGCATCACCAATCTGAGCTTTTCGGACGACCGGGTGCTCTGCCGCCCGGTCAACGGCCTGACTCTGCCCAGCGACAGCACTCTCTTCCTCGACCGCGACCCCAACTATCTGCTGGACGGTGTGACCCATTTCCCCGCCGGGATGAAGCTGGGCGTCTCCTACCATTACTGCCCGCTGGAAACGCTGGCCGATAAACCGCTCTTCAACACCGTGCTGGAGGGCCTCCGGTTCTGCCAGAAGACCAGAGACAGCGAGGCCCAGCACATCGCTGGTCTCAACGACCAAATCGCCGCACAGCAGCA
Organism: Faecalibacterium sp. AF28-13AC; assembly: GCF_003478405.1. Taxonomy (NCBI): domain Bacteria; kingdom Bacillati; phylum Bacillota; class Clostridia; order Eubacteriales; family Oscillospiraceae; genus Faecalibacterium; species Faecalibacterium sp. AF28-13AC. The sequence goes on from NZ_QUFG01000011.1 coordinate 49,567, forward strand.
GGCCATTGCCGCGCTGCAGCAGCAGATCAGCGAACTGCACCAGAAGAACGCCGAGGCAGAAACCCGCCGTCAGGCCTACGAGACTTCGCTGGAAGGCGTCCTGAACAGCAGCAGCTGGAAGCTGACACGGCCCCTGCGCCGCCTGCTGGGGCTGTTCCGCCACTGAGCCGGGAGGGACGCGCATGTACAACAGTTACACTTCCCTGCAGCGGGAACAGCTGGCAAAGCAGACCTACACCGACACCCAGAGCACCTATCTGCTCGTCTATGCGCCGCTGCGCAGCCGCGTTCTGGCGCAGGCTCTGCAGGACCAGCTCCACCGCAAATTCCGTCTGGTAGACCATCTGGCCGGAGAGCTGACCGACGCGGTGGCCGGTGTGCTCCTCGTCAGCGAGGACGTTGCCTGCCTCTCCACCACCCTGACCTATTTTGCCCAGGCCCTGCGGGACGGCGCAGACTACGCCGTCTGCAACGCGGTCTTCGGCTTTTCGGGGCAGACGGCCCTCTACCAGAGCCATGGGCATCTGGCCGAGAACAAGTTCGCCCTCGTCAGCCGCGGCCTGCTGGCCCGCTGCCGCGCCGCCGCGCGGGACCCCGAAAGCGTCACGGAGCTGCTGGCTTTGGCCGCGCAGCTCTGCCAGGCTCCGGTCTGCATCCCGCAGGCCCTGCTCCACTACGAGCGGGACATCTGCGCCGAGGATGCCTATTCCGCCTCCGGCAAGCGGGCCTTCGTCATGAGCCATGTGCTGGACATGACCGGTGCCCCCATCGTGCTGGTCAGCGCCGTGCCGGTGCTCCGCAGCATGGGCTATGAGGTCGTGGTCCTCGGCCCGGACGATTCCGGCTCGCTCCAGCTCTTCGTGGATGCCGGAGCCGCCGTCATCACCCGCGCGGGCTGCACCTCCTCGAATACCCTCTGGGGGCTGGCGCTCTGCGCCGACTTCGTGCTGGCCAACACCGTGGTCGAGGCCCGCGTTATCCGCGCCCTGAGCAACGCGCCGGTGCCGGTGCTCTGGTGGCTCCACGATGCCTTTGCGGGCTACCCCCACATCGCGCACCAGATCCCCAAGCACATTGCGCCCAATGTGCAGCTCTACTCGGTCGGCAAACACGCTGCCGCCGCCATGCACTCGGTCCGCCCCCAGTTCGACATCCGCCCCCTCATCTACGGCCTGCCGGACTATGCCGCTGAGGATTTCCCCCGCTGCGACCTGGGCTATCCCGCCGACAAGCCCCTCTTCGCCACGGTCGGCTCGTTCGAGCGCCGAAAGGGGCAGGACATCTTCTGCAAGGCCATCCGCCTGCTGCCCGACGCCGTGCGGGAAAAAGCAACCTTCCTCTTCGTGGGCAAAGCTGCCGACCAGGAGATGATGGACGCCGTCCGCACCCTGACCACCGAGCACCCGGCCAACGTCTTCTACTGCAAGCGGCTCAGCCGGGATGAGATCAAGAACCTGATGGAGCAGTGCACCTGCCTCGTCTGCGCCTCCCGCGACGACCCGATGCCCACCTTCGTCACCGAGGGCCTCATCTTCGGCAAACCTTCCATCGTGTCGGAACACACCGGCACCGCCGGTCTCATCACCGAAGGGTTGGATGGTTTCACCTACCCGGACGACGACCCGGAAAAACTGGCCTCCATTCTGGAGTGGGCCATCCTCCACCCGGAGAAGCTCGCCGCCATGCGGGCCGACTGCCGGAAGCTCTATGAGAAGCACTATTCCAAGCAGTCCTTCGCCGACACCCTCACCGCTGCGGTGAAAGAGCTGACCGAAGGGCATTAACGTTTTATTTGTGATTCACTTTTCCTTCGTACAACCTCTCCGTCATTGCTTCGCAATGCCACCTCCCCTTGTAGGGGAGGCACTGGCGAATCGGTGATGGTCGTTCTGGACGAGTAAAGTTTTTGCTTTCGGAAACGACCGGGCTCCGCTGTTGAGATTCACAGCAGCAATACAAATGCTGCTGCCAATGCGGACAGGGCCCGCCGCCTTGCGCCTGATTGGGCCCAAGCGAACAGCAGGGCCTGCCCGGCCTGCCAAGGGCTCCCCTACCAGGGGAGCTGTCGAGCGTGAGCGAGACTGAGAGGTTGTACGGAGGATTTTTTATCACTTCGCTCAAATTGACAAGAAAAATTTCGTACAAGTTCACAAACCGCTCCGGCTGCTGTGGTATACTGCAACCAACGATTTCGAAAGGAGCCTTCTCTGATGGACCAGTCCACCCCGCAGCAGCCGTCCCGCAAAAAAACGATCCTCTCGCTCACCGTTCTGGTGGTGCTAACCGGCATCGTCTTCTGGATCTTCCAGCGCCACTGGGCCGAGATCTCTGCCGCGCTGGCACAGCTGCGCTTCTGGCAGGTACTGCTCGTGCTGGCCGTGGGCCTGACCTACCCGGTGCTGGAAGGTCTGGTCAGCTGGGTCATCATCCGCAGCCGGATGCCCGGCTTCACCGTGCGGCAGGCGCTGGAATCGTCGTTCATGGGCACCTTCGGCAACGTCATCTGCCTGGGTGCCGGTGCCATGCCGATGCAGTCCTACTACCTCTACCGCAGCGGCCTGCCGCTTGGCCCCGGCGTGGGCCTGATGACCCTGCAATACGTCTTCCACAAGACCACCGTTCTGCTTTACGCCACCGTGATGCTGTTGCTGCAGCACCGGTGGCTCGCCGCCAACACCTCCGGCGTGATGAACTATCTGCCCATGGCCTATGCCGTGGTGGCCGCCATCATCGTGGCGCTGGTGCTGGTCTGCGTATCGCCCCTCATCCAGCGGCTGGCCCGCTGGGCGTTGGGCTGCCTGCCCAGGACGGACTCCTGGCAGACCCGCCGGGAAAAATGGCTGGAGCAGCTGGACACCCTCGGCACCGAGAGCCGCCACCTCCTCGCCGACAGGGGCCGCTGCGTCCAGATCTTCGCGCTGCACACCCTCAAGCTCTTTCTGATGTACACCTTGCCCTATCTCTGCATCCGGTTCATGGGTCTGCCCTGCGGCCTCAGCTTCTGGCAGGTGCAGCTGCTCGCCAGCCTGATGCTCTTCCTCTCCAATGCCCTGCCCAATGTGGCCGGTATGGGTTCCATCGAGACGGCTTTTCTCCTCGTCTTCGGCTCCTTCATGACACGCGGCGAGGCCATGAGCACCCTGATGCTCTTCCGCATCGCCAGCTACTACTTCGTCTTCGGCTTCTCCGCCGTGGCATCGCTGTTTGCCCAGAAACATCTGGACCGGATGGATGCACAGAAGCGCTCCTGAACGATTGACATAATTGCCGGTTCATCGTATAATAATAGTACAAGGCAGAGATGCCTCAAAATAGTGTCCGCTCCCCGATATGCGGCTGATAAATGGTCGGGATCACAAATACTGCCGCTCCCCGATACGCGGCTGACAAATGGTCAGGACAAAAATGTTGATATGACAAAACACCTTGAAGAGTTTTCCTCAAGGTGTTTATTTTTTACTACTGCTTTTTATAATTTTTGCCTTTTGTTCCGGCTTCCAGTGTTGAAAAACACGCAAAAGCTGTACATCCTCCCAGTCTAAGCGACCCACGATATAATCAATGCTCACATCATAGTACTCGGCCAGTCGAATCAGGTGGTGCGTTGGAATCTCCTGCACCCCCAGTTCATACTTTGCATATTGCTGTTGGGTCGTATTCAAAATCGTTCCTACTTCTTTTTGTGTCAAATCGGCATCCTCACGCAAATCGCGCAGTCGTTCATAACAATACACAGTCAAGCCCCCTACCTATGGGAACTATACTTGACATCCAATCAGATGTATTGACTTTACACCTTATCAGGTGTATTATGATAAAAAGGCTTGTATTTTATACAGTCTAAACTGCCGCTCATCAAAAAGAAAGAGAAGGAAGATTAAAATGGCAAAGGACAAAATGACAACCTGTAAACATTGCGGACAAGAAATCGCTGCCAGTGCTAAAGTATGCCCACATTGCGGTGGAAAAAACAAACCGCCGATCTACAAACGTTGGTGGTTTATCGCGATTATCGTAATCATTGTTCTTGCTGCGATTGGAGGGTCTGGCAGTTCTGACTCCAGCGGTTCTACCTCCAGTACGGCCACTTCCAAAACAGCCGTTTCCAGTTCTTCTTCTGAGGCTGCAATTGAGTATACTGCATATACCGTAACCGAGCTTTCCGAGGATCTGGACAGCAACGCCTTGAAAGCCGCTGACAAGTACAAAGGGCAGTATGTTGAATTGACAGGAAGACTCAGCGTAATTGATAGCAACGGTAAATACATCAGTATCGTTGACAGCACGGATGAGTGGGCAATCACTGGTGTTCAGTGCTATATAAAAAACGACGAGCAAAAGCAGGTCGTTATGGATATGTCCATCGGTGATGAAATCGTTGTAAAAGGTAAGATTACAGATGTCGGTGAAGTATTGGGCTACTTCCTCGACATGACTGAAACGCCGGTAAAAGCAGACTGATGAAATGAAATTCCATCCATGAGCGCAGCTTTGCAGCTGATTGAAATTTACCATACAAACAAAAATCGGGGCACACAGGTGGTCAAGCTGTGTGTCCCGTTTTTGTTTTCTGTTTTCGCAAAGGCCGCTGTACCAGAGCCGCCTTTGCCGCGCAGGAGGGGCGGAGCAAACCAGAATGCCGCACCCTGCCAAAAGAAAAAGAGAGTATGGAATGGAGGAATCGGAACCCTTTGCAGAGGGTTTCGCAGCCTTGGTTAGATTTAACTAACCTTGCCGTGACAACAGGATACCATAGTTTGTCATGCCTGTCAAGCCCCGATTTGAAATTTTTTTGCGGAAAAAGCTTTTTCTCCAAAAATTGGACACTTGTACTAAGAAACCTTTCCCGCCTTTGTGTAAAATCCATCCGTTCCCTCTTGCTTTTTGCAAAAAACACTGATATTATATTCTTGAGGCTGCTGGGTGTCTGCATCTGCCTGCGCCTTGCAGCTCATTCGTACGCCCCCAGAAGACCGCCGAGAAGCGGTTTTTCAAAGGCTCATTAGTTAGATTATGCTAACCATCGAGAAAATGGTAAAGAGCAAGGAGGTTCCAATGATCAATTTTGAACAGTGGGAAGGCTTTGAGGGCCGCATCTGGAAAGAGGAAGTCAACGTCCGCGACTTCATCCAGAAGAACTATACCCCGTACGACGGCGACGAGTCGTTCCTGGCCGGCCCCACCGAGGCGACCAACCAGCTGTGGGGAGCTTTGCAGAAGCTCCAGAAGGAAGAGCGCGCCAAGGGCGGCGTGCTGGATATGGAGACGGAGGTCGTCAGCAGCCTGACTTCTTACGGCCCCGGCTACATCGACGAATCGCTGAAGGATCTGGAGCAGATCGTCGGTCTGCAGACTGATAAGCCCCTCAAGCGCGCCTTCATGCCCTACGGCGGCATCAAGATGGCAGAGCAGGCCTGCACCACCTACGGCTACCAGCCCAGCGAAGAGCTGCACAAGATCTTCACCGACTACACCCGCACCCACAATCAGGCCGTCTTCGACGCTTACACCCCCGAAATGAAGAAGGCCCGTCACACCCATATCATCACCGGCCTGCCCGACACCTACGGCCGCGGCCGCATCGTCGGCGACTACCGCCGCGTGGCACTGTACGGCATCGACGCGCTGATCCGGTTCAAGCAGGAAGACCTCGCCAACTGCGGCGACGGCACCATGACCGATGACGTCATCCGCCTGCGCGAGGAGATCGCCCGCCAGATCAGCGCCCTCAAGGGCATGAAGAAGATGGCCGAGGCCTATGGCTACGACATCTCTCAGCCCGCAAAGAACGCCAAGGAAGCCTGCCAGTGGCTCTACTTCGGCTACCTGGCCGCCATCAAGACCCAGAACGGCGCTGCCATGAGCGTGGGCCGCATCTCCACCTTCCTGGATATCTACATCCAGCGCGACCTCGACCAGGGCATCCTGACCGAGAGCGAGGCCCAGGAGCTCATCGACCACATGGTCATGAAGTTCCGCATGGTCAAGTTCGCCCGCATTCCCAGCTACAATCAGCTCTTCTCCGGCGACCCGGTCTGGGCCACCCTGGAAGTGGGCGGCATCGGCATGGACGGCCGCAGCATGGTCACCAAGAACTGCTACCGCTTCCTCCACACGCTGGAAAACATGGGCCCTGCCCCGGAGCCGAACCTGACCGTTCTCTACTCCTCTGCCCTGCCCGAAGCCTTCAAGAAGTACGCCGCCAAGGTCTCCATCGACACCAGCTCCGTCCAGTATGAGAACGACGATGTGATGAAGCCCGTCTGGGGCGACGACTACTCCATCTGCTGCTGCGTGTCTGCCACCCAGACCGGCAAGGAGATGCAGTTCTTCGGTGCCCGCGCAAACCTGGCCAAGTGCCTGCTGTACGCCATCAACGGCGGCGTGGACGAGAAGAGCCACGAGCAGTGCGGCCCCAACTACGCCCCCATCACCAGCGAGTACCTGAACTATGACGAAGTTCTGCCCAAGTACGTCCAGATGCTGGACTGGCTGGCCGGTCTGTACGTCAATGTGCTGAACCTCATCCAGTATATGCACGACAAGTACTACTACGAAGAGGCTGAGATGGCCCTCATCGACACCGATGTCCGCCGCACCTTCGCCACCGGCATCGCAGGCTTCTCCCACGTCATCGACTCCCTGAGCGCCATCAAGTACGCCAAGGTCAAGGCCCTGCGCGACGAGACCGGCCTTGCCACCGGCTTTGAGATCGAGGGCGACTTCCCGAAATACGGCAACGACGACGACCGTGCCGACGAGATCGGCGTCTGGCTGCTGAAGACCTTCCTGGAGATGATCAAGAAGCGCCACACCTACCGCAACTCCGAGGCGACCACGTCCATCCTGACCATCACATCCAACGTCGTCTACGGCAAGTACACCGGCGCTCTGCCCGATGGCCGCGCCGCCTTCACCCCGTTTGCCCCCGGCGCGAACCCCAGCTACGGTGCCGAGCAGAACGGCCTGCTGGCCTCTCTGAACTCCGTGGCTAAGCTGCCCTATCACTGGGCGCTGGACGGTATCTCCAACACCCAGACCATCAACCCCGACGCACTGGGCCACAGCGAGGGCGAGCGCATCGAGAATCTGGTCCAGGTCATGGACGGCTACTTCGACCAGGGTGCCCACCACCTGAACGTCAACGTCTTCGGCAAGGAGAAGCTGCTGGACGCCATGGAGCACCCGGAAAAGGAAGAGTACGCCAACTTCACCATCCGCGTCTCCGGCTACGCGGTCAAGTTCATCGACCTGACCCGCGAGCAGCAGATGGACGTCATCTCCCGCACCTGCCATGCAGCCCTGTAACCCCATCGGGTACGTCCACTCACTGGAGAGCTTCGGCTCCGTGGACGGGCCCGGCGTCCGGTTCGTGGTCTTTCTGCAGGGCTGCGCGCTGCGCTGCAAGTTCTGCCACAACCCGGAGACCTGGGCCGACGGCGGCGAGGCGTGGACCCCGGAGCAGCTGTTCCAGCGGGTCTACCGCTACCGCAATTACTGGGGCAAAAAGGGCGGCATCACCGTCAGCGGCGGCGAACCGCTGCGGCAGATGGACTTCGTGACCCGCTTGTTCCAGCTGGCCCGCGCCAAAGGCGTGCACACCGCGCTGGATACCGCCGGGGAGCCGTTCCGGCAGGACCCGGCGTATCTCGCCCGTTTCGACGCGCTCATGCAGTCCACCAGCCTGGTCATCCTGGACCTGAAAGAGATCGACCCCGAAAAGCACCGCCAGCTCACCGGCAGGGACAACGCCAACATCCTTGCCATGGCCCGGCACATCTCCGATCTGGGCGTCCCGCTCTGGATCCGGCATGTTCTGGTGCCCGGCCTGACCGACGACGAAGAGGGTCTGCGCAGGACCGCAGACTTCATCCGTTCGCTGAAGACCGTGCAGCGGGTAGAGGTGCTGCCCTATCACACACTGGGGCTGTTCAAGTGGCAGAAGCTGAACATCCCCTACCCCCTGCCCGACGCGGTTCCGCCCACTGCGGAACAGGTCCGCCGGGCTGAGGACCTGCTGGAGGTCCGGAGATACCCCGGCTAACGGTCCTCTCTGAACCAAACCACCCCCGCCCTTCGGTGCGTTGCAGCGCTCTGAGAGGCGGGGGTGTTGTTTTTCCGGCCTTTTCCGTACACCAAAACAGCCACCGCACCAAACGTGCAGTGGCTGTTCGTGTTTCAGTCCGCGGCTTCGCTTTCCGCAGCCTCATATTCTGCAAAGCTGTCGTTTTCTTCCTCCAGCAGTGCGGTGGCTTCGGTCTGTCTGGTCATCTGATCCGCAGACCAGTCCAGCTGGACTTCGCCGTTCAGCGTCAGGGTGTAGCTGCACCCCGGCTTCACGCTCCCGCTGTTCAGGTCTTCTTCCGCGTTCCCTGCGGTGCCGTCGTAGAAGAAGGTCACAGAAGCAGGCCGGGCCGCCTGTTTCTGGATGATGTCGGTCAGCTTCCGGCAGTCCATGGCAAACGCCGCCTTCTTCTCATAGGGGCCGAACAGTTCGATGTTCAGCTGCAATGTGCCAAGGCCGCTGTTGAGTTCCGCTGCGGCAGCGTCCACCGTCTCGGCATCGCCGTAGTAGTTTTGCAGCCAGGCGGAAAGGTTCCGCAGTTCGATCTCCGGGGCTTCTTTATCAATGGCATGGTACAGCCCCTCTTCGTATTCAGCGGTGATCCTGGCCACCCGCATTTCGTTTTCGGGGCCGAATCGGTCCAGCATCATGGGCAGTGCCCCCACGCACAGGCAGACGCCCATCAGCAGCAGGCAGTAGAAGACGGACAGGAAATCGTACTTCCACTTTTCCGGCTTCGCTGCAAAGTAGAGCACCTCGCCGCCCAGCAGGCAGAGCCCTGCCGCCGGGGCGATCTTGAGGGCCAGCTCCCAGTTGAACTGCGGCACGAAATAATAGCAGAGGAAGAACACGCCCACCGCCATCAGGCCGAAGCCCAGCGTCAGGCTGCCCACCCGGCGCACCGGGGCTTTCTCGGTCTTATTCGATTCCATCGTTGCCCTCCGTGGTGTCGTCCGTCTCCATCTCCCCGGCAGCCGCTTCGTCGTCCTCTGCGCTCCTGCGGTTGATGCTGTTCAGGATGGCCTGCACGTTCACCTTTTTGGGTGCCGGCTGGTATTCGGTGAAGTCTTCTTCCGCCGATTCGGCCTTCGGGGCGCTCTTTTTTGCGGTCCTGGGGCCTTTGACCAGCCAGATGCCGCAGACGATGAGCACGACGCAGACCAGAACTTCCGGCAGCTGATCCATCACCAGATAGAGCGCCCGGAAGATCGGGCTCTCCTTGCCCCAGCGCCAGAGCAGGTCGCCAAGGGTGTTCATGATGATATTCTGATAGGCCACCATGCCACCGAATGCGATGAGCAGCCAGCCCAGCAGCTTGTGCCGTTCCGCCATCAGCTGTTCCAGACGCCGGTCCCTCGTGTCAAAATGGACGAGGTAATCGTCCGCCGGTGCAGCATCCAGGCCGATCTGCGCCCGCAGATTGAAGGTGTCGAAAAAGCTGTACATATAAAGAATGGGTGCGCCGATATAAAAGATCTCGATCCCCATCCAGGCACCCAGGGCGACGGACAGGCAGAACATCGTGATGAGCGACAGGCCGCGCTTCATATAGCCCTGATACATCTCACCTGCGCCCGGAATCAGCGCAAACAGCAGGGTCAGAATTCCGTTTTTCTTCATAAGTGGATTCCCTCATTTCTCAAGTATTTGGGGTCGTGCGGGGGCTGTTCGTTACGCCATCCAGCAGTTTTTGCAGCGGTCTGGGGAGCTTGCCCGCGCTCTCGCGGTCGGCCCTCGTTTCCACCGGCTCGCCGAGCGGTTCTGGCTTCTGCGGCTCCGGTTCGGCATCCTGGCTCTGGGCAGGAGGAAGGATGGTGTTCAGCTCACTTCCCAGCCGGGTGATCCGCCCCAGGGTCCCGGCTTTCCACATCGACAGGGCCAGCACCGCCGCCACGCTGGCCACGGCCACCCGGCCATAGGTGTTCTGCATCAGCCGCACCCAGATGGTGCTCATCACGGTGCCGCGCATCGACCGGGGCGGTGTTTCCAGCGCATCGGCTGTCAGCAGAGCCGTATAGCGGTCCATGCAGGCATCGCAGTAGGACAAATGCTCTGCCGTCTCCAGCCTCCCCAATTCATCCAGCTGCCCCGCCGTCAGGGCGCGGAGGCCCTCGTCCGTCAGGCATCCATCATCCCGAAACCATTCCATCTTCGCTCCTCCTTTCCTGGCGGATCGTTTCCGCCAGCATCTTCTTTGCCCGGTAGACCTGTGCTTCCACCGTCTTCTGCGGCCGCCCGCAGAGGGCAGCGGCTTCGGCAGCGGTGTGCTGTTCCAGCAGCATCAGGCGGCAGGGCGTCTTGTAGGGTTCCCGCAGGTTCAGGATCATGTCGGTCAGCCGCGCCTCGCCAAGCTCCTCCAGCACCCGCTGTTCCGGCTCATAACCGGGCGGGGCACCTTCCAGCGCCAGCACATCGTCGCCGGGGGTATTCACCCGCCGCACCCACGCGCTGCGCAGATGATCCTTCGCCTTGTTGGAGGCAATGCGCGCCAGCCATTGCTTTTCGTAGCCGGGCGGGCAGCGGTCGATGGCCCGCCACGCCGCCAGGAACGTTTCCTGGGCCAGGTCCTGCGCATCGCCTGCATCCGGCACGAGCTGGTGGCAGACGGTGTAGACGAGCCCCTGATACTTCTGCACCAGCGCGCTGAATTCCAGTGTGGTCAACGGTCCGCAGGACCTCCTTTCTGCAATGTCCGGGGCGGTTTTGCTGCCCCTCTGTCTCTTCATACGAAACAGGCCGAACGTTTCCTGCAAAAGATTCAAAAATTTTTCTGCCTGCCGCCCTACTGGCAAAGCAGGAAGCGTTCTGTTATAATAATACTATCACAAAAACCGCAGGAGGAAAAGCCGATGGCCTCAAATACGAAGCAGGCGTTGCTGCAGGCGCTTTCCGCCGCCGAGGGCGGCTACATCTCCGGCCAGCGGCTGGCCGAGACGCTCGGCGTGAGCCGCGCCGCCGTCCACAAAGCCGCTGCCGCCCTTGCGGCCCAGGGGTACGCGCTGCACTCCGCCCCCCGCCGGGGCTACCGGCTGACCGGCGGCGACCCGTTCTGTGCCGAGGCCGTGGGCAGCTACCCTGCGCCCATCTACCTCTACGACAGCCTTGAAAGCTCCAACCTGACGGCCAAGCAGCTGGCGCTGACCGGTGCCCCGCACGGGACGCTGGTGCTCACCAGCCACCAGCAGGCCGGGCGCGGACGGATGGGCCGGGTCTTCGAAAGCCCTGCCGGCAAGGGCGTTTACCTTTCGCTGCTGCTCCGCCCGGACCTTTCCGCCGCCGATGCCCAGACCGTGACCATCGGGGCCGCTGTCGCTGTGGCGCGGGCCGTGAAAGCCCTCTGCGGGCTGGAGCTGAGCATCAAGTGGGTGAACGACCTCTACTATCAGGGCAGGAAGGTCTGCGGCATTCTGACCGAGGCGGGCACTGACATCGAGAGCGGCCAGCTGGAATGGCTGGTGGTGGGCATCGGCCTCAACCTCACCACGTCCCCTGCCGACTGGCCGGAGGAGCTGGCCCGCACCGCAGGCAGCCTGTATCCGGGCGGCCCCGCCCCCGTTGGCCGCGCCGCACTAGCCGGGGCCATTGCGCGGGAGCTTCTGGCCCTCTGCCCGGACTTTTCGTGCCTCGACGAATACCGCGCCCTCTGCTTCGTGCCCGGTCACTGGGTCACGGTCTGCACCAACCGCGAGACCTACGCCGCCAAAGCCCTGTTCATCGACGGCTGCGGCCAGCTCGTCGTCGAGCGCGAGAACGGCCGCACTGTCGCCCTGCGCCACGGCGAGGTCAGCATCCGCCCCGCACGCACGACCTGAACCGGGCCTGAAAGCAGGTGATTCTTCCACCAAAAACTTTTTTCAAAAAAGCGCTTGACATTTCCGGTTTCCATGGTATAATTACTATCGTTCCGAGCGACACGGCTCACGAACAAAAACAAAATATGCGGATATGGCGGAATTGGCAGACGCGTTAGATTCAGGTTCTAATCGGGGCAACTCGGTGGAGGTTCAAGTCCTCTTATCCGCACTCTCAAACGACAGCTTTCAAAAAAGTTGTCGTTTTTCTTTTTTGTATCCGTCCTTTTGGAAACACTCTTCTATGCGGATAAGAGGACTTGAACAGCACGGCCCTGCCGCAGGCGGGGCAACAAAAGCCCCAGTGGGGCTTTTGTTCGTGCGCGGTTCCTGGACCCGTAGGAATGTCTACCGGGAGGACTGCCGCTGATTTGTTTTTCCTGACACTCTTTCTATGCGGATAAGAGGACTTGAACAGCACGGCCCTGCCTGCACTTACTTGCCCGGATGCCGGATGCGGCAGTCATCCGGCTCCCAAGTGGATGGCATCGCAGCCTTCTCCCCCGGTTACGGCACAAAGAATCGCTCCATGTTGACGTGTTCCATCCGCAGCAGTTTTTCCTTTTTGTCGATGCCGCCCGCATAGCCGGTCAGGCTGCCGTTCGTTCCGACGACCCGGTGGCACGGGATGAGGATCGCGATCCGATTGTGCCCGACGGCACCGCCCACTGCCTGTGCAGACATGCGGGGCCTCCCCTGCTTTTCCGCCAGCTGCTTTGCCAGTGCGCCGTAGGTCGTGGTCTGGCCGTAGGGGATCTGCAGCAGCAGCTCCCACACCGCCTGCCGGAAAGGCGACCCCATGGGATGGAGCGGCGGGGTGAAACCCGGCTCCCGGCCGCTGAAATAGACCTCCAGCCAGCGTTCTGCCTGCTGCAGGATGGGCGTTTTCTGCGCCGTGTGGTCCGGGTCCAGACCCTCGGCAAAATACAGTTCGCCGTCGAACCAAAGCCCTGTCAGGCCCACATCATCTGCTGCCAGCAGGATGCCGCCCAGCGGGGAATCGTAATGCAGTGTGTACATCATAGCGGATACCTCTTGCCGGTTCTCTTTTTGATGCCCTGATTATACCACGCTTTTCCCCGCAGGGGGAAGGGAATTTTCCCAGCAAAAAACGGGAGGCCGCCCCAGTCGTTCGACGGAGGCGGCCTCCCGGCCTTTTATTCGGTTTTACTGTGCGCTTGCGTAGTTGGCTGCGCTCTCACCGGCGATGCGGCCAAAGACCACAAAGTCGGCCACGGCGGTGCCGCCCAGACGGTTTGCACCGTGGACGCCGCCCGTCACTTCACCGGCTGCGAACAGGCCGGGGATGACGGTGCCGTCTTCCTTCAGCACTTCGGTGGCGCTGTTGATGGTCACGCCGCCCATGGTGTGGTGGACACCGGCGGTGACCTTAATGGCATAGTAGGGGCCATTGTTCAGCGGGTTTGCAAAGCTGGTGCGGCCAAAGTCGGGGTCGTTCTTGGCCTCAACATAGCCGTTCCAGGTCTCCATGGTGTTGGCGAAGGCAGCAGGATCAACGTCCAGCTCCTTGGCCAGCTCTTCGTAGGTCGCACCAGTCTTGGTGTAGCCCTTCTTGATGTAGCCCTGGATGACGCTGGACGCATCGGCCATGGCCTGATCGACGATCAGCCAGCTGTAGCTGCCCGGCTGTGCGATCTCGGCAGCGGAGACCACGTCGCGGGTGCCGACTTCATCGATGAAGCGCTCGCCGTTGGCGTTGACGAGGATCGCGCCGTCACCGCGCAGACCCTCGGTGATGAGGGCGGCGGTGTTGGCCTCGACGGTGGGGTGGATCTGGATCTGGTCCATATCCACGGTGCCTGCGCCGATGGCAGTCGCCATCTCAATGCCCTGGCCCTGTGCGCCAGCGGCATTGGTGGTCATGAAGCCTGCCAGTTCGGGCTTGTACTGGGTGACCATATCGAGGTTGGCACCGAAACCGCCGGTGGCCAGAATGACGCTCTTGGCGTTGACGACGACGGTGTTGCCGTCCTTATCGGTACCGGAAACGCCCACGGCTGCGCCGTTGGCATCGGTCAGGATGGTATCGACGGTGGTGTTCAGCACGATGTCAATGCCGCGCTTCTCGCAGTTCTCCTGCAGCAGCGGGATCATGTAAGCGCCCACGGAGACGACCTTGCCCTCTTCGTTGACCGGGCGGTGGATGCGCTTGACGGATGCACCGCCGAAGCTGGAGACGTTGTGCAGGGTGATGCCGTTCTCATCCAGCCAGTCGATGGCGTCTGCCGTGCCTTCGCACAGGGTCTTGACCAGCTCCGGGTCATTGATGCCCTTGCCGCCGACCATGGTGTCCAGCTCCATCAGCTCCACGCTGTCGAAGTAGCCGGTGGGGTTGGCCTGATAGGCTGCCCACTGCTCGGAAACGGTCTTGGCCAGTGCGGTGATGGTCTCATTGTCGGCATACTTTTCAGCAGCCGTTGCCAGCGTCTTTTCCACACCGGCAGCCTGATCGAACTCGTTCTCGTCCTGATAGACGGTCTTGGCTGCATTCATGCCGCCGGTAGCGCGGGCAGAGTTGCCGCCCACCATGGCCTGGCTCTCCAGGATGACGACCTTCTGGCCTGCATCGGCAGCGGTCATGGCAGCGGTCATGCCTGCGCCGCCTGCACCGATGACGACGACGTCGGCATCATAGCTGACGGTCTCGCCGTTGGCGGTCTTGTCTGCCTTGGCCATGTAATCGTCGGGGTTCAGGCCGGCCTCGGTCAGAGCAGCCTTGGCAGCCTCCACGAACGCATTGGAGGTGATGGTCGCACCACTGATGCTGTCGAGGTTGATGGTGTTGCCTTCCACGACTTCGCCGGGGAACTGCTCAATGACCACCGAGCCAATGCCGGGGGTCTCCTCGTCGCCCTTGGCGGTGCAGTCGGTAATGACGTTGTCCGTCAGGGTCAGGGTGACGGACACATCGCCCATGCCCTTAGCCGTGCCGGTAAAGCTGCCGGACACGCCGCTTGCTGCGCTGGTGGAGGATGCGCTGCCGCCGCATGCGGTCAGGAACATCGCACCTGCCAGGAGCAGCGAAGCCAGAACGTTCTTTTTCTTCATGGATACTTCTCCTTGATCTTGATTCATTTCTTCTCGCAGACCGGCACATTTGCCAGCCACCCCGATATGATACCAGATAAACAATCGTTTCACAATCTTTTCGAGGAGAAAAAGGCCGTTTGTAACCTTTTTGTGATAAGTTTGTGACGAATGCTCCGTTTTTCTCAACTTCGAGGATGTGCTGCATGCTGCTGCACCATGCGCAGACAAAAATAAAACAGCCCCTGTGTGTTGGCACACGGGAGCTGTCAGATGGGTGGGTGCGGGTAGATGTCGCGAGTCGCGCTGTTTTTGCGCTGTCTTCTGCGACAGCGCCGCAGCTGTTCGAATCCGCCCGCCCGGTGAGTTTTACCTTACTGCAAAACAAAAACCTCAGCGTACTTACATACGTTGAGGTTTTTTGGTGGGCGCGGGTGGATTCGAACCACCGAAGCTGAAAAGCAGCAGATTTACAGTCTGTCCCCATTGGCCACTCGGGAACACGCCCAGATTCTGTTTACATCCTTGCCGGACGACTTGTTTATTTTAGCAGACAAAAGCGGATTTGTCAACCGTTTTTTCGCATTTTTTCAGCTTCTTTTTTCGCGGACAAAAAAGCGGCGCAGCTTGGCGGAAATTCTCCGCTCCGGCTGCGCCGTTTTGCGAACGATTCATGGAGCGGGGCGTCTCCCCTGCTCAGGGTTCCAGATGTTTCCGGCGCTCATAGTCCCGGAGGGCCTCAATGGCCTCGCCGGAAAGCGGATAGAGCGCGATGAGGTTGAAGATGGTCATCAGGCCGATGCCCACATCGCCAAGGTCCCACACGACCGTGTAGGCCTGCACACCGCCCACCAGCAGCATTCCCAGCGCCAATACCTTATAAAGGGTCTGCCAGAGCCAGCGGTCCCCGAAGAGATACGCCACATTGGAGCGGGCGTAGAACAGGATACCGATGAAGGTGGAAAAGCTGAACAGCGCCAGCGTCACAGCGATGAAGATGACGCCGAAGCTGCCCAGATGGTACTGCACCGCCGCCTGCAAGAGGTCCATGCCGGTCAGGCCCGCCGTGACGGATTCCGGGGCCAGCAGCATGACGAAGGCCGTGCAGCTGCAAATGACGATCGTATCAACGAGGACGCCCAGTGCCTGGACCAATCCCATCTTGACCGGGTCATCGCATTCGGCAGCTGCGGCCGCACAGGGTGCCGAGCCGCTGCCCGCCTCGTTGGAGAACAGGCCGCGCTTGATGCCGTTCATCAGAACGGCACCAAAGCCGCCCGCCGCCACCTGCCGCAGGCCGAAGGCTTCCGAGAAGATGCTGCCCAGCACCGCCGGGAGGTGGGTGATATTGGTCGCGATGACATAAAGCGTCATCACAAAATAGCAGACCGCCATCACCGGCACGATGACGTCCAGGCTTTTCACGGTGGCGTTCTTGCGCAGCACGATGACTGCCGCCAGCACCACCAGTGCCACCGTCGTTGCAATGGGCGGGATGTGGAACGCATTCTTGAACGCCGAGCTCACCGAGTTGCTGACGACCTGGCTGATTCCGCACCAGCAGATGAGGCCCGACAGCGCAAACAGCACCGCGGCCACCGATCGCCGCAGCGGTTTCTTCCGCTTCCGCTCCGCCCACACGTGGATATAATAGGCCGGGCCGCCGCGCTGGCCGCCGTAGAGCGGGTCGGACTGTCGGTACTTCTGGGCCAGGGTGGATTCCACAAACGCGGTGGACGCGCCCAGCAAGGCCGTGACCCACATCCAGAACACTGCGCCCGCGCCACCGGCAGACACCGCCGCCACAACGCCCACCAGATTGCCCATGCCCACGCGGGTGGCCGTGGAAACGATGAGGGTCTGGAACGACGAAAGGCTGTCCCTGCTCTGGTTTTTCTCGCAGACGGCCGAGATCATATCCCGGAACAGCCGCACCGGCAGCAGACGCGTCCGCAGGGTGAAGAACACCCCCGCCATGAGCAGCAACACCACCATCAGCGAGATCCCCACGCCGCCCGCAATGGGCAGCACAAACAAATCGCCCCAGAGAAAACGGTAGACCGTTTCAATCAAATGAATCAACTGGGTCTCCTCCTGTGTTTTATACTTCGTACTTTATTATACTGGTTCAGTTCAGTTTTGTAAAGCGGAAAAAACAGCAGACAGTCCGGAGCAGGTCGTCTCCGGGCTGTCTGCTGTTTATGATATGGAAGGAGAATCGGGAA
Organism: Faecalibacterium sp. AF28-13AC; assembly: GCF_003478405.1. NCBI lineage: Bacteria > Bacillati > Bacillota > Clostridia > Eubacteriales > Oscillospiraceae > Faecalibacterium > Faecalibacterium sp. AF28-13AC. The sequence continues at coordinate 66,756 of NZ_QUFG01000011.1, forward strand.
CGGTCGAAATTTTAGCCTTTTACGCCGCCCAGTGCTACGCCGCGGACGATGAACTTCGAGAGCAGCAGGTAGACGATGATCACGGGCAGGATGGCGATGGCGACCATCATATACACCTTGCCCATATCGAACTTCAGGAAGTCTGCACTGCGCAGCTGTGCGATCAGGATGGGCAGGGTCTTCTTATCGGCGGTATCCAGGACCAGAGCGGGGATAAAGTAGTTGTTCCAGCTGGACACGAAGGCGAAGATGGCCTGCACCGCCAGCGCGGGCTTCATGATGGGGAGCACGATCTTATTGAAGGTGTAGAACTCTCCGGCTCCGTCGATGCGGGCCGCTTCCACGATCTCCATCGGCAGGCTGGCGTCAAGGTACTGCTTCATGAAGAAGAAGACGGCAGGTGCTGCGATGCTGGGGATGATGAGCGGGAGGAACGAGTTCTTCAGGCCCATCTTCGTGATGAGCTGCAAAAAGCCCAGAGCCGACACCTGCGTCGGCATGGTCATGATGAGCAGGATGATGGCGAACGCCGCCTTCTTGAACCGGAAGTTGTAGGCGTAGATGCCGTAGGCCGTCAGGGCCGAGAAGTAGACGCTGAGCGCAGCCGAGCAGGCCGAGACGATCAGGCTGTTTCGCACACCGGTCAGCACCGGGATGTTCGCGTCGTTCAGCACGTTTTTCAGGTTGGTCATCAGGGATTTGCCGGGGAGCAGCGAAAAGCCTTTCTGGATCTCAAAGTGGGTGCGGGTGGAGTTGATGACCAGCACATAGAAGAAGAACAGGCACAGAAAGCTGATGAGCACCAGCGCGATGTAGCACCCGGTGCGGCGGGCCGCCAGTGTGGCTTTTTCCGACTTTGTCGATGCAGTGTGAGCCATTACTTTTTCCCTCCTTTCAGAGCCTTGCGCTCTGCCTTGCTGCGGCCATCGTCCTCTCTGGTCAGGCTCATGTAAACGACGACGCAGAGCACTGCGCAGACGAGGAACAGCACCACAGACACCGCGCCTGCCATGCCGTAGTTCTTGCTGAACAGGTGGTTGTTCAGGTACATGATCATGGTGGTGGAGGTGCGGTCCGGGCCGCCCTTGCCGTTGGTCAGGATCTGCGGCACATCGAACATCTGCAAGCCGCCGATCATCGAGGTGATCATGACGTAAACGAGGATGGGGCGGATGAGCGGGATGGTGATCTTCCAGAACATCTGGTTCGGGGTGCAGCCATCCAGCTCGGCGGCCTCATACAGGGTGGGGTCCACGCCCATGATGGCGGCCATCAGCATGATGGTGGTGTTGCCGAACCACATCAGGAAGTTCATCAGGCCGATCAGACCGCGGTTGCCCCAGACCGTGTTCAGGAAGCTGAACGGCTGCTTGAGGATGCCCATGCCCATCAGCGCCGCATTGACGGGGCCGTTGTCCGAGAAGAGGGCGAAGAACAGCATGGCGAACGCCGATGCCATGATCAGGTTGGGCATGTAGATGACCGTCTTGAAGAAGGTCTGGCCCTTCAGCTTGAGGCGCAGGTCGGTGAACCAGGCCGCCAGCAGCAGGGAGATGGCGATCTGCGGGATGAAGCCGATGATCCAGAGCAGCAGAGTGTTGCTGAAATATTTGGGCAGGTCTGTTGCAAACAGGGTCACGTAGTTCTTCAAGCCCACAAAGTTGGGGCCGATGATCTTCAGACCGCTGCGGTAATATTCAAAGAAGCTGTAATAGATGGTGGATGCCAGGGGGATCAGCTGGAATACCGCGAAAATGAGAAAGAACGGTGCGATGAAGATATAGCCCCATTTCGCGTAGCTGATCGACCCTTTCTTTTTTGTTTTCTCTCCCATGTGACTGCCTCCTGACGGGTGTTCCAGGAAAAAAGGGAGCGGGCGGGGCACTGCGCCCGGCCCGCCCCCCTGATCTCAGTTGTGTGCGAGTGCGTCTGCCTTATGCGGGCCAGACAACGTCGGTCAGCTCCGGATACTTCTCCTTGATGGCGGTCTCGAAGTTTGCCTTTGCGGTATCTTCATCCACGTTGCCGGTGAAGTAATCCTTGAAGGCGGTCTGGAAGCTCTCGTTCAGGCCCTGGTCATACGGGCCGGCGTTGGACATGTCGATCTTCTTGGCTGCCTCTGCGAACAGCGCGATGTGGTTCTGGCCGCCCAGGAAGTCGGACTTGTAATCGCTGCTGGCGATCTCTTCCATGGCCTTTTCGTTGTTGGTGTAGTCCTGGGTATCCAGGGTGATCTGCTTCATGATGGCCTCATCGCAGGTCAGCTTCTGCATGACATCCTTGATGGTGTCGAGGTTGTCGCTGCCGGCTGCGCCGCAGATCCAGGTGCCGCCCCAGTAATACGGCTGAGGGCCTTCGCAGACTGCGTAGTCACCGTAGATGCCGTTGCCGACCTCTTCCTTGCCGCCCTCAGAAGTAGGCGTCTCCAGAGAGTTGCCCAGCAGGGTGAAGTTGATGCCCCAGGTGGAGTAGAAGAAGCCGAAGACCTTGCCGTTGGGGCCCTGGTCGGATGCCCACTGGCTGTCCCACAGGCTGGACTTGTTGTTGTAGCCCTTGTCGGTGTACTCCTTGGTCTGATCGACCCACTTCATGATGTTCTCATCGACGGTGACGGTGGTGCCGGTGACCCAGGGCGCTGCCACGTTGTTGGAGAAGGTGCGGTATGCGTCATCGAAGCCGGACAGCATCTTGTAACCCTTGGCGGATGCCTGTGCGGCGACGTCGTTGAACTTGTCCCAATCGGACAGGTAGGTCTGGACTTCGGTGGGATCATCGGTGCCCAGAACATCCTTTGCGATGCTGCGGCGGTAGGCGAACAGGCCCGGCGTCGCCTGCCAGGTGGTGCCGCGCTGGCTGCCATCGACGGTGACGATGTCCTTGGTGTACTGATACTGACCGGCCAGGTCGGCGTCGGTCAGGCCGATGTCCTTCTTGACATCCAGAACGTAATCGGAATCGACATACTTCAGCGCGTAGTCGGCCTCGATCAGGAAGATATCGATCTTATCATCATCGGCTGCGGAGTCCTGGCTCAGCAGGGCCTCGTCCAGCTTGTTCTGATAGTTGTTGTTCTCGTTGGCATTGATGGTCCACTTCACGGTCGTGCCATCCTTCAGGGTGGTGGTGGACTTATCCGATGCGATGGCGGAGACTTCAGGGTAATAATCGTTGAAGCGGCTCTGGAATTCGTCGTTCCAGCACCAGATGTTCAGCACCTTGCCCTGTGCGGCAGGCCCGGCTGCGGCAGAAGAAGCGGCTGCAGAGGAGGCTGCGGTCGAGCTGGCAGTGGAAGAACTGCCGCCGCATGCAGAAAGCGCTGCGGTGATGGCGACTGCACCAGAAGCGACCAGAAAATTACGACGCGAAATCTTTCTCATAGTAGAAAACCTCCTTCAATGGTTCTCATGCAAACGAAATCTGTTTTGTTTTATCAAAGCTCCGGTCCGCCCGGAGCCGAGGAACTAGGTTTGGGCCGGTCGGCCGACGGAGTCGCCTTCCAACAGTTTGCCGGTCACGAGCAGCTGCTCGGCCAGTGTCACACGCGGGTGCTCGATCATCTGCACCAGCTTGTCTGCGGCGGTGCGCCCCAGCATCATGGTGTTCTGCTGGTAGGTCGCCAGCTGCGGCTTCATGACGCGGGAGAGGTAGATGCCGTCGTAGCCCATCACGGAGATGTCCTCCGGAATGCTCAGCCCCGTCTCCGCGATGGCATTGTAGCCGCCCATGGCAGAGAAGTCATCGGGGAAGAGGATGCAGGTGGGCCGCTGCGGAAGCGCCAGCAGTGCTTTCGTTTCCTGTGCGCAGCGGGCGGCGTCGTGGTAGATGCCCTCCCGCACATACACATCCGGAACTTCCAGCCCCAGCTCATCGCAGCTCTTGTAGAAGCCCGCCAGACGGTTCTCGGTAACGGCGGTCCGCTCGCCATGGATGAAAGCGATGCGGCGGTGGCCCTGGCGGTATGCCGTGCGGACCAGCGCCGAAAGGCCGGCCACGTTGTCCGAAAGGACTGCCATCCGGTTGTTGAACACGTGGTCGATCGTGACGACCGGCACATCGCTGTTCACCAGCTCGATCACCTGCGGGTCTGTGAAATCCACACAGGCGATCACGGCTCCGTCCACCCCGCGGTAGTGGCAGTGCTCCAGGTAGGTCATCGTCTTGCCGCCGAGGTTCCGGTTGATAAAGGTGATATCGTAGCCCAGCTGCTCGACCCGGACTTTGAAGCTGTCCAGCACAGCGGAGAAGTATTCGTGTGCCAGGCCGCTCTGCCGTTCGTCCACGAACAGGACGCCGATGTTATAAGTACGGTTGGTCTTCATGGAGCGGGCCGCCATATTGGGAACATAGCCCATCCGGCGAGCCGCCTCCCGAACACGGGTGCGGGTGGCCTCGGAGATATCCGACTGGCCGTTGAGCGCCTTGCTCACCGTGGCCACCGAGACCCCGCATTCCTGCGCCAGATCTTTCAGGGATGACATTTCGTCGTCCTCCTCTCAGGAACCGATTGGTTCTGAACGAATCCTAAATCGTTTTCGCAACTTCAATATAGCGCATTTCGCACCAAAAATCAAGCGCAAACGAAAATCTTTTGTGTCGATTGCCATGATTTTGGCGGTTTGTTCGATTTTCGGCGAATCAAATTATGCAGTTTGCTCTATTTTCGCTCTCTTTCGCTCATTTTCGAATATTTTTTCGCTTCCTGCTTTCGTATCAGTGGGGACATTCTGGCAGGATCTTATTATTACTTTAGAATGGGGATTTTCTTTCCCAGTTTGGAGCCTGTGGGCCGGTTCCAGAAGGCGCAGCGCTTCCCCCGCCCCGCCTGCTTCACACGAAAAAAGTTCGTTCTCTCTTCAAAATCATTACAAAATCCTTACAATTTCGCCGAGATCCGCTTCCTGTCCGGTGCGTTGTATATTTCATAAAACCACTTGAATTTCGCTGTGGAATCGGTTATCCTTAAAGCAGCGTAATCGTTCTCTCTTTTCTTGCAGCGCGTTCTTAATCGTTTTCGCTTTTCTGATGGTTGCAGCGCGTTTCCTGTTTTTGCAAAGGAGGAACTGATCGTATGAAATTCGGACATTTTGATGATGTGCATCGGGAATACGTGATCGACACGCCCCGCACGCCCCTGCCCTGGATCAACTATCTGGGCAGTGAGGACTTCTTCAGTCTGGTGTCCAACACCGGCGGCGGCTACAGCTTTTACCGGGATGCGCGGCTGCGCCGCATCACCCGTTACCGCTACAACAACTCTCCGCTGGATATGGACGGCCACCGCATCTACATCAACGACGGCGGCACGATCTGGAACCCCGGCTGGCAGCCCACCAAGACCGCGCTGGACGCCTACAGCTGCCGCCACGGTCTGGGCTACACCATCCTGACCGGTGAGAAGAACGGCATCCGCGCCCAGCAGGAGCTGTTCGTTCCGCGCGGCGACGCCTGCGAGATCGACCGCCTGACGCTGGAAAACAAGACCGATGCCCCCCGCACGCTGGATGTGTTCAGCTACGTGGAGTTCTGCCTGTGGGACGCCATGGACGACAGCTCCAACTTCCAGCGCAACTTCTCCACCGGCGAAGTGGAGGTCGTGGGCAGCGCCATCTACCATAAGACCGAGTACCGTGAGCGCCGCGACCACTACGCAGTGTTCTGGGCCAACACCCCGGTCACCAGCTTCGACACCGCCCGCGACGCCTTCTGCGGCGTATACGGCGGCCCCGCCGAGCCGGAAGCCGTCAAGGCGGGCCGCTGCTCCAACAGCATCGCCCACGGCTGGGCCCCGGTCGGTGCCCACCACTTCCACCTGACCCTGGAAGCCGGGGAGACCCGGACCATCCTCTTCGGTCTGGGCTACATTGAGAATCCCGTGGACGAAAAGTTCACCGCCCCCGGCGTCATCAATAAGACCCGCGCCGAGGCCATGATGGCCCGCTACGCCACCGACGCCCAGGTGGACGAAGCCCGCAGAGCGCTGGCCGACCACTGGGACAAGCTGCTCTCCACCCTGCAATTGCATTCCGGCGACGAGAAGCTGGACCGGATGGTCAATCTGTGGCACCAGTACCAGTGCATGGTCACCTTCAACATGAGCCGCTCGGCCAGCTACTACGAAAGCGGCATCGGCCGCGGGATGGGCTTCCGCGACAGCTGCCAGGATCTGCTGGGCTTCGTCCACATGATCCCGGAGCGCGCCCGCGGCCGCATTCTGGATATCGCCGCCACCCAGTTCGAGGATGGAAGCGCCTACCACCAGTATCAGCCCCTGACCAAAAAGGGCAACCGCGATGTTGGCACCGGCTTCAACGATGACCCGCTCTGGCTCATCGCAGGCACCGCCGCCTATCTCCGCGAGACCGGCGACTGGTCCATTCTGGACGAGTCCGTTGCTTTTGACAACGATGCGAGCAAGGCACAGCCCCTCATGGAGCATCTGCGCCGCAGCTTCCGCTTCACCCGCACCCACCTCGGCCCCCACGGTCTGCCCCTCATCGGCCGCGCCGACTGGAACGACTGCCTGAACCTGAACTGCTTCTCCGAGCACCCCGGCGAGAGCTTCCAGATCACCGGCCCCAGCGAAGGCCCGGTGGCCGAAAGCGTTTTCATCGCGGGCATGTTCGTCAAGTACGGCAGCGAGTACGCCGACCTGTGCGACCACCGCAGCCTCCCGGAGGAGGCCGCCGAGGCCCGCGCCGCCATCGCGGAAGTCGAGCAGGCCGCTCTGACCGCCGGCTGGGACGGTGCCTGGTTCCGCCGCGCCTACGATGCCTTCGGCCAGCCCATCGGCAGCAAGGAATGCGACGAGGGCCAGATCTTCATTGAGCCGCAGGGCATGTGCGTCATGGCAGGCATCGGCAAAACGACCGGTCAGGCCGAGCAGGCGCTGAGGAGCGTGGAAGAGCGGCTCGACACCAAGTACGGCGTCGTTCTGCTCCAGCCCGCCTACACCACCTACCGCCTCAACCTCGGCGAGATCTCCAGCTACCCTCCGGGATACAAGGAGAATGCAGGCATCTTCTGCCACAACAATCCGTGGATCAGCTGCGCCGAGACTGTGCTTGGCCACGGCGACCGTGCCTTTGAAGTCTACAAGAAGACCTGCCCCGCCTACATCGAGGACATCTCCGAGATCCACCGCACCGAGCCGTATGTCTACAGCCAGATGGTCGCCGGCATCGACGCCCCGACCTTCGGCGAGGCAAAGAACAGCTGGCTGACCGGCACCGCCGCCTGGACCTTCTTCAATGTCAGCCAGTACATCCTCGGTGTGCAGCCCACGCTGGACGGCCTGAAGATCGACCCCTGCATCCCACACACGCTGCCCGGCTTCACCGTCACCCGCCGCTACCGCGGGGCCGTGTACCACATCCGGGTCGAGAACCCTGACGCCGTGCAGAAGGGCGTGAAGCGCGTCACCGTCAACGGTTCTCCCATCCCCGGCAATGTACTCCCCATCGCCAAAGCTGGCGAGACCGTGGAAGTCGCGGTCGTGATGGGATAAAGTTCCCGATTTTCCTTTTTCTCATAAACGAAATCCCCGGCTCTGCAATACGCGGAGCCGGGGATTTCGTTTTGCTCGATTTATTCTTTGAACGTTTAGCGCAAGTCAAGAAATTAGCGCAACATCAAAAACAGCATCTCAATGATGTACAATTCAACGATGTTGCAGTCGCATTAAAAAGTTGAATTGCTATAGAAGTTAGAATTTTGCATATCTATTGATGTCTGACGGCTGGGCATTGAAGTGCTTCGGAGCGTTGTAAAGTATCTTGTTGGTGCCCCTTTCCGTGTAGCCTTCAATGCTGATCTGGTTCCACATTGCCTCGCTTCCGCCATAGCAGATTTCCACATATTTGCAGTTTTCAAAAGTATAAACTTCAATTCGTGTCAGGCTGCGCGGAAGATAGACACATTCAAGAGCTGCGCATCCAGAAAACGCCGAGCGTCCAACACTGGTCACACCTTCCGGAATTGCAGTTTTATGAAGCGATTTACACTCATAAAACGCCTGTGCACCAATCGTTTTCAGTCCTTTTGGCAGAGTCAGCCTGGTCAAGCCAGCATACTGGAAAGATTTGTCTCCAATTGTTGTAATGCTGTCTGGCAGTGTGATCTCCTTTAATGCCTTACATCCCATAAAAGCTTCATTGCCGATATTTTTCACACCATTCGGCAACACGATTTTTTCCATTGCAGAGCAATTGTTGAACGCATCGTATTCAATGTTTACGACGCCTTCCGGAATCACAACACTGCTCAGAGAAGTGCATCCATTGAACAGACAACCCGAAATCGTGGTGATTTTTTTAGGAAGAGCTACGCTTTCCAGTGCAATGCACTTCTGGAACGCGTATTTTCCAATCGTCGTAATACTGTCTGGCAGATTGATGTTCGTCAACGCACTGCATCCATTGAACACCGACGGCCCAATGACAGCCAGACCGTCCGGCAGAGAAACACCGGTCAACGCCGTGCAATATTGGAAAGTGCTCTCCTTCAGTTCAGCCACCTTTTTGGGGATCGTAATTGTTTTCAACGAAGAACAGTTATAGAACGCACCAGTTCCGATGCTTGTGACCGTATCCGGAAGTGCGATCTCACCCAGCGAAATGCAGTTTTTGAATGCGCTTCCACCAATCACACGAATCGTCTTGGGAAGTGTCACATTTTTCAGTTGTTTGCAATCAGAGAAGGTATTCGTCGGAATCTCCGAAACCTCACCCACGATTTGCACACTCTGCAAACTTGAGCATTGATAGAATGTTCCGTATCCGAGACTTGCATTGCCAAGAATCGTTGCGCTCTGAAGTGCCGCATTGCCGTCAAAGACGCCATTTTCCATCTTTGTCACGCTCTTAGGAACAACTACTTCAATCAGTGCATCTGATGCAAACGCATACGTTCCAATCGTCTGCAACCCTTCCGGGAATGTTACTGCTGATAAATTTCCGCACGCATAAAAAGCCTTTGCACCAATCGACTTCACGGTATCCGGAATGACCACACTGGTAATATTGTTATCCTGATAGAAGCAGTTATTTCCAATCGCTGTCACTGTCAGCTTCTTTTCGCCTACCTTACGAGGAATGGTAACTGCACCAGAAGGCACCTTTTCGCCGGACTTGTTATAGCCGGTCAGAGTCGCGGTGCCATTGCCGTTGTCCTTGTAGGTCCACTCGATGCCATCGCTGGGTTCATCCGGTTCCGTAGGCGTTTCCGGTTCAGACGGTTCCGGTTGTTCCGGTTCTGTGGGATTTGGCGTCGGTTTTTCCGGCTCGGTAGGAGTCGGCTTTTCCGGTTCTGTCGGAGTCGTGACCGTTCCACCGCCCATTGTGTTGTTGTCCGGGTTGGACGGAGCCGGAGCTTCGCCGCCGCCCGCACAGGCCGTCAGAAGCACCGCTGCCAGCACAGCCGCCGTCACTCCACGCAAGATTTTCTTTTTCAACCGCATAGAAATCACTCCTTCGTTTGTTTTCCAAAGCGATAGTTTAACTTTATAGACTTTTTATGTCTATTCAGTTTATTCGATTATAGCACACTCCACTCTATACTGCAAGAAAATAATAAACTCTATGGTCAAAAGTTAAACCATGTAGACAAAGAGGAAATCTATGGACTATGCCGCTATAGGAAAACGAATCCGTGCACATCGGAAGCGTCTGAATTTATCGCAAGAAGAATTAGCCGAAATGGTCAACATCTCAACCGTTCATATGAGCCACATCGAAACGGGATATACGAAGCTCAGTCTCCCTGTTCTGGTGGACCTCGCCTGCGCACTGGGTGTACGAACAGACGACTTGATTTTTGATAAAGATGCCCTTGGCAAAACCGAATTGCTGGAAGAGATCACGCTGGAACTACAGGATTGCTCTAATGCCCAGCTTCTTGCCTTGCGACAAATTTTATCCAGCTCCAAAGATGCCATTTCCAAATATCTATAGCCGTTTGCATTTTTAATGTATCCGAATCATCCGCATCCTCCCCATCGCCGCCCCCAGCGAGACCGTGGAAGTCACGGTCGTGATGGGATAATTTTTGGATAGACAAACCCCCGGCCAGAGACTCCAACGTCTCTGGCCGGGGGTTCTTTTTGCGCTTTCTTACCAGCGCGTCATATTCTTTTCAAACTTGGCGGTATACGCTTCTTTCAGTTCCCGCCCACTGATCCCATAACACAGCAGGACATCGTTGTAATACATGAGCACATCCGCCATCTCTTCCACAAGATGCTGCCGTATCGCTTCATCCTCAACAGCAGTTTTGTCCCCGTTCTTTTTAATGATGTCGATGACCTCTCCCACTTCACCGAGCATCCACAGCAATTTATGTTTGCCCGCTTCCGGGCCGATCAGCTCCCACTTGTCTTTGTATTTTTCCTGTAGAGCCTGCTGCATCGCAAGCATCTCTTCTACCGCAAAATCGCCCATTCTCTCCTCCGTAAATTCAATCACACTTCTCGTTTCACCCAGTGTCAGGTAAACCGTTTACTGTCCATTTGACGTTCCAATTCGCGTTTTGAATAATGTTCTTTTACACAAAGAGAAAGATAAAAATGCCGTTCTTCTGCGGATTTGGAACCAGACATGATCAGCAGATGATTCGTCCAGCTGACTTGTGTCACCAGTGGTGACACAAAAACTATCGTTCTCACCCATCCAAAAACGCATCTGCCTGCCGCAGTATTTCACGGGTCGAATCAAAGGTCAATGCTTCCACGGCATTTTCAAATGGCAGCCATTGAATTGCTCTGACCTCTTCCTCCTGCGCTCTCGCATCCGTATGCTCTGCATGTGCCAGAAAGAATACCACCGTTTTCATGCAGTCGGTGCTGGGAGAATACGCGATGGTTTTCCGAAACCCTTCCACAAACTCCACTTCGAGGTTGGTCTCTTCCCGTATCTCCCGTATCGCTGTTTCATGTTCCGATTCATCTTGTTCAACATGGCCTTTGCAAAGGGACACATGCCCTTTCTGCATCTGCTCCACAAGGTAAAGCCTCATTCCATTCTGCACGGTATAGATCACTGCACCGCAGCTTTTTTCGTATTTCATTGCGAAGTGCTTCCTCTCAGCCGCCGTATTGTCCCGCTTCACTCCTCATCCAACGCCCAATGATAGGCGCAGCGCACGGCCTTATTCCAGCCCTTGATGCGCCTGGTGCGCTCCTCGGCCGAGATATCCGGCAGGAAGGTGCGGTCCACCGACCAGTTCCGGACCACCTCATCGGTGGACTGCCAGTAGCCTACGGCCAGACCGGCAAGGTAGGCCGCGCCGAGAGCGGTCGTTTCCACGCAGCAGGGGCGCTCCACCGGCAGGCTGCTGATGTCGGCCATAGTCTGCATCAGGTAGTTGTTGGCGCAGGCGCCGCCGTCCACTTTCAGGGCCTTCATGGCGATGCCGGAGTCGGCCTCCATGGCGTGGAGGACATCGTTCACCTGATAGCACAGGCTGTCCAGTGTCGCACGGATGATGTGATTTTTGTTGCAGCCGCGGGTCAGGCCCACGATGGTTCCGCGGGCGTACTGATCCCAGTGGGGCGCACCGAGGCCGGTGAAGGCGGGCACCACATAACAGCCGTTGGTGTCCTTCACCTTCCGGGCCATATACTCGGAGTCGCGGGCTTCTTCCAGCAGCCGCAGCTCGTCCCGCAGCCACTGGATGGCCGCACCGGCCACGAAGATGGAACCTTCCAGCGCATAATTCACGCTTTTTCCGCTGCTGCACGCAATGGTCGTGACAAGGCCGTTTTTCGAGACGACCGGCGTTTTGCCGGTGTTCATCAACAGAAAGCCGCCGGTGCCAAAGGTGTTCTTCGCCTCACCCGCCGAAAAGCAGGTCTGCCCGAAGAGCGCGGCCTGCTGGTCGCCCGCTGCGCCTGCAATTTTGATGCCCGAACCAAAGTGCATCGGGTCGGCCTCCGCGTAGAAGCAGCTGGACGGCATAGGCGTGGGCAGCATACAGCGCGGGATGTTCAGCTCCCGCAGGATGTCCTCATCCCACTCCAGCGTGTGGATGTTGAACAGCATCGTGCGGCTGGCGTTGGTGTAGTCGGTCACATGGACCCGGCCGCAGGTCAGCTTCCAGATGAGCCAGGTCTCCACCGTGCCGAACAGCAGCCGCCCGGCCTCGGCCTTTTCCCGCGCGCCGGGCACGTTGTCCAGGATCCATTTCAGTTTGGTGGCGGAGAAGTATGCGTCAATGACCAGACCCGTCTTTGCCCGGAAGGTCTCGGTCAGGCCCCGCGCCTTGAGCTCGTCGCAGTAGGCGCTGGTGCGGCGGCACTGCCAGACGATGGCATGATAGACCGGCTCCCCGGTCTCACGGTCCCATACGATGGTGGTCTCGCGCTGGTTCGTGATGCCGATGGCCGCGATGTCCGACGCGCTGGCCCCGATCTGGTTCATGGCCGAGAGCGCCACACCCAGCTGCGTGGTCCAGATCTCGTTTGCGTCATGCTCCACCCAGCCCGGCTTCGGGAAATACTGGGTGAACTCTTTCTGAGCCACGCTGCACATCTCGCCCGCCTTGTTGAACAGGATGCAGCGGTTCGAGGTCGTCCCAGCATCCAGCGCCATGATATAGTTCATATCCACGTTCCTTTCTTACACTGCATCCCTTGGGCTTCCTGGTCGTGTCTGTGTGGTTGTATTATAACGCACCATCCGCGCGATTGCAACGCATCTGAACCCACGCTGCAAAATCTTCAAATTCCGTCTTGACAACTTGCCGTTGTTGATTTATACTGTTTTCACACATAAACGCAGCCATTTCACAACCAAAAGGAGGCAAATCGAATGGATCATTCCCCTTAGCGTCGTTTTCCCTGCACAGGGCAGCGTTCTGCTTTTTCCTGTTCCTGCTTGCACTCGATCTTTTTTACAGATGGGAGGTTTTCTATGATCGAACAACAAATCACGCTCTGCTCCAACGGCCGCGCCGTCCTTTCGGGCTATTCCGGCGGGCTTCTGCTTGGCTACGCGCACAACACCGGCGTCTATCGGCTGCGGGTCGTCTGCTCCGGCGAGTGGGACGGCACCACCGTTGCAGCGTTCTGGCATCTGCCCGGTCCGGCCGGGCCGCTGACCACCCTTGTGGCCGACGGGGCCGTCGAGGTGCCCGCCCTCGTCACTGCACAGGGCGGCAGCGGGACCGTCACCTTTGAAGGCTCCGACGGCACCCGCACCGTGACCAGCGCCAGTGTCCCGTACCGCGTGCTGACCAACTCTGGCACCACGGACCCAACCCTGCCCGAACCGGGCACCCCGGCGTGGCAGCAGTTTTTGCAGCAGGTCAAGCGAGAGCTTCGCAACGCCGCATCCGGCCTGTCCGACGAGGAGCGCGGGCTCATCCTTGCGCTGTTCCGCCACGCCGTCTACGACAACGGCGAGATGCTGCCCCACTACAACGCCTTGGCCGCACTTTGGAGCGGCAGCAGCCTGCCCGATGTCCCGCCCACGCCTAGCCAACCGGACACACCAAATCCCCCCAACAACGGACTGCCGACGCCGCGGTATAAGCTGGCAGCTCCGAAGACCTTTGTACCGGCCAACAAAGAATGGATCGACACCGGGATCAAGCCGTTCGCAGCCATCGACACCGACATGAATCTGACAGTGTACGCCACCTTTACAGTAGCGGACAGTACAGCCGGTGCGGTGACAACTTTGCTTGATTGCTTCAGCGATATCACCAACGATCAGAGAGGCATCATCGTTTCAACATGGACCAACGGAACCGTGGGCATGAACATGTTCACCTACGGCAGTCACTTTGTCAAGATCGAATCCGGGAAGAAACTGAAGTTTCTGCTCCAGATCAAGGGGACGCAGTTCCGGTTCCTGTCGTACGGTTCCATGACCGAATGGAAGAACATCCCGAACTATGCCGCGAACAAGACCGTGGATCGTTCGCTGATCCTTGGTGCTTCGTGGACCGCCGCCTCAGGCGAAACTACGGACGGCAAGGCACGTTTCTTCAATGGCGCGGTGTACGACTTCCAGGTATTCGACACGGCGCTGACCGACGCACAGATCACGACCCTGATGGAGGCAAACTGATATGGTATACGACCTGAATGGCACCACCCTGAGCACAGGCGGCGGCAGCGGAATGCTGAACGTGCTGGATCACGGCTTCAAAGGGGACGGCACCACCGACAACCTGGCCGCGTTCAACGCGCTCATCGCCGCGCACCCGGCCGAGACGCTGTATTTCCCGAAGGGCGTGTATGCGTTTTCCGGCAAGCTGGTATTCGACCAGTGCTACATGGAACTGGACAACGCCGAGCTGAAATGCACGGCCAGCACCAAGGTGGACCGGTTCATCGAGATCCGCGGCAAGATGTACCCGCCCGAAACGCCCCAGCAGGACATGTTCATCCGGGGCAACGGCAAAGTCAACGCGAACTTCAAGGCAGACGACTGCATCGCCGTGGCACGGCAGAAATGCACCCTGATCGACCACATCTCCATCCAGAACTTCCAGCGATACGGCATCTGCGGAAAATTCGAAGATGCGTCCATGGGGAAAGAAGACGGCCAGACGGAAGCCAACCTCTCGTATGAGCTGATGGTGCGCAACTGTCTGATCGAGACGTCGCTGATCTATCCGGATGCAGTGGGCATCTACGACACCGGCGACTCCATGTACACCGATATCGTCATCCTGAACGTGAAGACGGCGCTCTCGTGCAACGGCAGCAGCATCTTCCACAACATCCACGCCTGGTGTTACGATTTCGACAACAACGACCACGACACCAAGAAGGCCCTGCTGGAGAACACGGTCTTTGCATACATTCGCGTGAACGGCACCCGCTTCTCGGACTGCTACTGCGATACGTACCAGCGGGGATTCAAATTCTACTCCGGGGTGTCTCTTGTCTACCTTACGAATTTCAAATGGTATATTGCCCCCAATGCCTGGCCTACCGACCTGCCAGCCTATGTCTTCCCGGCCAACCCGACCGGGCAGGCGATGTACAAGGTCTTTGGCGCGGACATCGGCGGTTTGGGCGTGAGCAAGTTCAGCGATGTGGACCTGAGCACGCAGACGAACTGCCGCTGGTACGGCATCGTGCACAACCTGAGCGACGCACCGAGCACACTGCAATAAATTTTTGAACGCACTTTACGATCTTTGACCGAATATCCACCCCTGACGAACCGTGGGCGCGGAAGATGCCATTCCGCCGCTCACGGTTTTTTGCGGTTTCGGGCCGTTTGCCCCGCCAAATTGCGATGATTTTGTGAATACATATTGCAGAAAAAGAGGGATGATGCTATTATTAAGCTGTTTATACATACCTATTATGTGGGAATCCTCCGATTCTACTTTTCGCAACGAAAGGCTGGCCCCTGTGAAGATCTTATTCGTCAATAAATTTCTCTACCCCCGCGGCGGTGCAGAGACCTATTTTCTCAAGATCGGCGAGGAACTGACCCGCCGGGGCCACGAGGTCGAATATTTTGGCATGTACGACGAAAAGAACACCGTCGGCAATGCCCTGCACCTCGCCACCACCAATATGGACTTCCACAACGCCGGGCCGGAAAAACTGCTCTACCCCTTCCGCATCCTCTACTCGTTTGAAGCGAAACGGAAGCTGAAGCAGGTCATCGGGCAGTTTCAGCCCGACCTCATCCATTTCAACAACATCAATTTCCAGCTGACGCCTTCGGTCATCTGCGCCGGGGCGGAATGCGGGGTGCCCATGGTGCAGACGGTGCACGATGTGCAGATGCTCTGCCCCAACCACATGATGATGGAGTTCAACTCCAAAAAGCTCTGCGAAGCCTGCATGGGCAAAAAAAGCAAGTGGCCCTGCGTGAAAAAGCGCTGCATCCACGGTTCGCTGCCCAAGAGCCTCATTGGTGCCGTGGAGGGCACCTTTTACGAGTGCAATCACGTCTACGACAAGATCGACCGCTTCATCTGCCCCAGTGCGTTCCTGGAGAAAAAGCTCCTCACCGTCCCCCGCTTCCGGGGCAAGACGGTGATGCTGCACAACTTTCTGAGCCGGGTCGCTGCGGCTGCCCCTGCCGAAAAGGGGGATTATGTCCTTTACTTCGGCCGCCTCTCGGAGGAAAAGGGCATCGACCGCATCCTCGAAGCCTGCAAGCTGCTGCCGGACATTCCCTTCGTCATCGCGGGCAGCGGCCCCATGGAGGATCTGTGCAAAAACTGCACCCTGCCCAACGTGAAGTACGTCGGCTTCCAGACCGGCAAAGCGCTCGAAGACCTCGTAGCCGGGGCGCTGTTCACCCTGCACCTGTCCATCTGGTACGAAAACTGCCCGCTGGCTCTGCTGGAATCCCAGTCCCTCGGTACCCCGGTGCTCTGCAACCGGATCGGCGGCATCCCGGAACTGGTGGAAGAGGGCCGCACCGGCATCCTGAACGACACTTTCACCCCGGCCGCCTACGCGGAAGAGATCCGGGCGCTCTATGCAGACAAGCCCCTGCTGGCCGAGATGTCGGCCCACTGCATCCAGAAGAAAGACCGCATGATGACGCTGGAGCGCTACTGTGACCAGCTGCTGGCCCTGTATGGCGATGTGGTGAAGAACGCCTGACGAATCGGAATTTTCTCTATATTATCAACTGAATGTAAAGGAACGACGTCTATGAATGATCTGCTGCGAAAGACCCGGCGCGCCTTTCATCTGCTGCGGGAACTCCTGAAATATGAAACTGCCACCTGCTGTGCTGCCGTTCTGAAGTGCTGGAACAAGGATTACCGGCATGTCTGGCTCGTCTCCGAGCGGGGCCGCGAAGCGCGGGACAACGGCTACCACATCTTTGCCTACCTGAACCGGGAGCATCCTGAATTGAACAGCTGGTTCGTGGCAGACCCCACCCTGTCGGACTATGAGCGGGTGCAGGCGCTGGGCCGGGTCGTGCCCTACCGCAGCTGGAAGCACTATCTGCTCTGCGCCGCATCGGAGATGAAGATCAGCACCCATGTGCTGGGCTACACCCCGGAGATCGACAGCTACTACATGCTCGACAAGCTCCATGTGGTCCATGGCCCCCGCGCCTTTTTGCAGCATGGGGTCATCATCGACGACATGAAATGGTATCACTACCCCAACATCCGCACCGACCTTTTCGTCTGCTCCCTGCAAAAAGAACGGGATTTTGTAGAATCCGCCTATCATTATCCAGCCGGTATTGTCAAACGGCTGGGTCTGTGCCGGTTTGACGCCCTGCTGCGCCCCCACGAGACCAAGCGCCAGCTGCTGCTGATGCCCACCTGGCGCACCTACGCCATCGAGCGGAAGACCCAGGCCGAGTTTGAGCAGAGCGACTATTTCCGGCACTGGCAGGACGTCATCTCCAGCCCGGAGCTGGAGGCGCTGCTGGAGAAGCACGGCTATGAGGCCGTCTTCTACCCTCATTTCGAGGTGCAGCGTTTTCTGAGCAGCTTCCACACCGCCAACCCGCGGGTGAAGATCGCGGCGCTGGGCGAGGCCGATGTGCAGACCCTTCTGATGGAATCCGCCGTCATGGTCAGCGATTTTTCCAGCGTACAGTTCGATTTTGCCTATATGAAAAAGCCCCTCCTCTATTACCAGTTCGATGAGGCGCAGTATTGGGGCGTGCACCACGACGTCGGCTACTTCAGCTACCGGGACGACGGCTTCGGGCCTGTGGTCACCGAGCAGGCAGCGCTCTTCCGGGAGCTGGACCGCGCTCTGGCCCAGAACGGCACGATATCCCCCTTCTACGCAAAGCGTGTGGACGCGCTGTTCGACCAGGTGGATGACCAGAACTGTGCCCGCAACTATCAGGCCATCGTGGAGCTTTTGAACTGAACGAACGCGAAGAGCCGCGGCTTGCCCGCAGGCTCGCACAGGAGGGCAGATGCAAAGTTTTATAAAACTACTCTTTGGGGGATATGGCAGCGGAAACTGGGAGTATCTTGCGCAGCATGGAGGAACACAATTCCTGAAGCGGAAATCGGCGCAGCGGCCGTTCTGGCTGCCGCTGCTCTACATTGCCATGATGGGCATCGGGTTCTGGTACCGCGGCATGGGCCTGCCCTGGTTCATGAAGTACCTGGTGCAGGCCGCCGTGGTCGGCCTGGCCGCCTGTTTTCTGCTCATCACCGGAGACTTCAACCGATTGCCCCTCATCGAGGAATATTACATCATCTTTCTCATCCCCTTTGTGATGATGGCGGCGTGGTCCATGCTTGTCTGGTCGCTGGATTTCCAGCAGCTGAACTACATGTCCCGCGGGTGTTCCACCATCCTCTACCACATGATCTCGCTTACCTCGATGTGCGCAGCAGTGTATCTGTTCGGCGGCAAAGCCATCGACTACACCTTCTACGGCATGTGCATCGCCAATGTCTGCATCCTGGTGTTCGACAGCCTCCGGCCCTACGGCCTGAGCGAGTTCATCACTGGCTTCATCGCCTTTGCCAAATCCGGCGGCGTGGACACCAATGCGCCCATCAAGGCGCTGGAAGTCCACGACCTGACCTTCGGGTTCGGGCTGATGGTCCTCTATTACGCCCTCTTTGAAAAAGGTTGGCGGCGGGTCGTCCATCTCACACTGGCGGCGGGCTTCTTCTATCTGGGTCTCAAGCGCATCGCCCTCATCGGTATGCTCGGCGTGCTGGTGATGCACCTGTTCATCACCCGGCTCAAGCCCAAGGGGCAGAACTTTGTGCTCCATTCCATCTCCATCTTCGCCATCGCCGCCTGCCTGTTCTACGTCTTCTTCATCTGGTCGGGCCTGTTCAGCTGGACGGTGGACACCCTGGGCATTGACACCATGGGCCGCAAGGGCCTGTACGAAGCCTTCACCGACCTGTATTCCTTCAGCCCCACGTTCCGCGGCTACGGCATCGGCTGGGTCACGCGGTATATCAGCATCATGAACGCAGCGGGCATCGGCGTCTTTGGCACCCACGACTTCGGCGGGATGCACAACGACCTTGTGACCATGTACATTGAGCTTGGCTTCTGGGGCTTTTCCTTCTGGATCTGGCTCAGCTGGCAGGGCAAGGTCGTCTGGTGCCAGAAGCAGTACGGCACCGAGACCGCTTTCCTGCTGTTGTACTGCACCATTTATGCGTTTGTGACCTACGCGACCGACAACACCGCCTTTTACTGCTATATGAACACGATCTTCATGCTGCTGCCCATCGGCCACGCCATGAAGCTGCTGGATCGAAACGAGGTGATCTACAACCATGCCATCTCCCAAAACAAACCAACCGAACCGCCCGCAAAAAAGTAAGTTCTGGGCGCTGGTCGAGCTTCTCTTCCAGGGGCTGTGGAAGCACCGCCTCCTCTACCTGGCCCTCATCCTTCTGGTGATGTGCTCCACCAGCTTTGTGATGTACCACCTGAAAGCCCGCACCGCAAAGATGATGATCGCCCTGAACTACGAGGAAGCCACCAGAGGGCTTTACCCCAACAACACCCGGTTCAACATCTCGCTCATCAAATCGGACGACGTGCTGGACCGCGCCATTGCGAAGGCCGGCCTCGAAGGCCAGGTCACCGCGCAGGATATGGCCGAAAACATCACGGCCTGGGCTTCCAACGTCAACGGAATGCAGCTGCCCTCCGACACCACGAGCTATAAGATCGCCACCACCTACACCATCACCTACGAAAAAAACGACGAGATCGGCCCCCGCATCTCGGCCAGAGATATGCTCAGCCTGATCGTCGAGTCCTACAAAGAGGTCTTCTACGAGGACTATACCTACGTCGAGATGGGCATCTCCCCCGATTGGTCCGAGTGCGACAAGCAGGAGTACATGGAGATCGGCTCCTTCTTTAATAAGGAGTGCCAGAAGCTCCACCGCTTCCTGAACACCAACGCCAAGGAGAACGGCACCTTCCGCTCCGAACTCACCGGCGAAACCTTCACCTCTCTGCGCCAGAAGGTGGACAATTTCACCAGCATCGACCTTGAAAAATACGATTCCTATGTTTTGCAGAGCGGCCTCTCCAAAAACCGGGAACGCTACATCAGCAAGCTGGAATACCAGAACTTTCTGAAAAACATCAGCTACCAGAAACTCATGGCCGAATACCAGAACCGCCTGCACACCATCGAGATCTATGATTCGGCCCTGACTGCCGTTGTTCTGATCCCCACGCTGGACACCCAGAACAACTTCTATATGTCCCGCACCAAGGTCGCCATCGACTACCAGGCCTCGGCAGCCGAGAGCGCCAACGACTCCGCCAACGATACGATGGCCATCATCCAGAAAAACGAATACGCCATCCGCCAGATGAATGCCCAGACGGCCAATACACCTTCCAGCGTTGCAACCGCCGAGAGCATGATCCAGGATATGAAGCAGAAGCTGGAGAACCTTATCGAGACCTCCCGGATCCTCAACAAGGAATACATCCGCTACAAGACCAAAAACTACCTGACCATCAGTTTCGAGAAACGTTCCCTGGCCGACGAGCTGAGCATCAAGTGGATGATCCTGACCGGCGGCGTCACGTTCTGTGCACTCTGCGCCTGGGTCCTCGCCAAGAGCAAAGTCATCCGCGATAAGGACAAAACGAAATGAAAAGCTTTAACATCATCCGATATCTGAAAAAATGGTGGCCGCTCATCGCGCTGATGTCGTTCTGTGCGGGTGTGTTCTTCATGCGCTATGCCACCAGCAATCAGGCCTATACGGCGCAGTCCATCATCAAATACAACTACTCCCAGGCCGAGGACGGCAAGACCCCCAGCGGCGGCGAACTGGATGTTTCGGAGATCTTCTCTTCCTCCGTCGTCAAGCAGGCCATTGAAAATCTGGACCTGACCGTCAACGTGGATACCATCCGCTCCGGCGGCACGGTCACCCCCATCGTGCCCGACGATGTGGCCAAGACCCAGGCGGCCAAAATTGAAAAAGGTGAGGACGTGGAGGAATACCAATCCACCGAATACCTCGTCACGCTCTCGCTCAGCAGCAATTACAGCACCGAGTACGCCCGCACCATGCTGGATGAGATCCTGAGCTGCTACTTTGCCAGCTTCGGCGAAAAATACGTGGACTATTACACCATCCCCAACAATGCCTCTGCGCTGGACGGCCATGGCTACGACTACCTCGAACAGGCGGAGATCCTGAAAAACACCGTTTCCGAGATCTCCTCCAACCTCATCAACTGCCAGAAATCGCACCCGGAGTTCATCTCTTCCCACACCGGGATGTCTCTCTCGGACCTGCTCGATGAGTACAACTACGTCGGCGACGTTGAGATCCCCTATCTCTTCTCCGAGATTTTGGGCGGCAAGCTGACGCAGAACCGGGAAGTCCTGCTCAAAAAATACCAGGAGCGCTACAACACCTACATCATGGACGGCGATGTGGACACCGAGAAGGTCGCCGCCGTACTGGAAGTCATCCAGAGCTACGGCAACAAGAACAAGGACGGCTCCCTCTACTATCAAAGAGGAGCCCGGACCGGCACCGAGGATGACGCCGGCGGCTTCGTGCTGAACGATGTCTACGAGTATGACACCAAAGTAGACCGCACCACCGTCTACGACACCCTCATCAGCGACTACGTGACGATCCTGAACCGCAAGTCCAGCAACGTCATCGACGCTGCCTACTGCCAGTATATCATCGACGTGTTCCAGGATGCATCCGACTCCACGGACGTTTCCAGCAAGAACAAGGCCTTCTCCCAGCAGTCTGTGGAACAGGAGATCGACGCCCTGCAGAGTCAGCTGAACTCCCTGTATGAGAGCCTCTCCATCACCATGAAGGAGTACAACGAATACTGCGGCGCGGTCAATCTGGGCGTTCTGGCCAGCACCACGGTCAGCGAGAAGATCAACGTCAAGCTGTACATCCTGCTGGGCGTCGCGGTCTTCTTCATCCTGGGCGTCTGCGGCGCCATCCTGCTGGGCCGTATCCAGGACTTTGTGGAATACATGTTCTTCACCGAGCAGTCGCTGGATATGCCCAACCGCACCGCCTGTGATCTGTTCATCCGGAACAACAGTAGCCGCGTCCTGCCGGACGATACCGTTTGTGTGGTGGTGGAGCTGACCAACCTGAGCCAGATCAACACCGCCTACGGCCGCGAACGCGGCAACGCGATGCTGGACCAGTTTGCCGGCTTCCTGAAGGAAGCCTCGGCCACCTGCGGCACCGTCTATTACAACGGCGGCCAGCAGTTCATCGGCTTCTTCGACCAGTGCCGGATGGAGGACGCCGAGAGCTTTGCCGATTACTTCCACCGCCTCATCGCGGCCTACAACGCCGAGAGCACCGAGGCGACCTACGAATACGCCATCGGCATTTCGGAGAGCAAGGCCAACAATGCCTATTCCATCCGCGCACTGCTGCGCGAGGCAATGCGCTCTAAAACCAGACAGGAGGGATAATCTTTGGCTTCTCATTACGCACCCCGCAAGGCCCGTTTCGGCCCTTTGAAAAAAATCGTCCTGGGCATTCTTCAGTTCGTGTTGGGGCTGGCGGTGCTGCTGGCGGCCCTGTGGGGCATCTTCACCCTTATTGCAAAGCATCAGAGCTTCGTCGAGAGCTACTATCAGGTCCAGTCCGACAAGCTGACCTCGAACGTCCGGGTCGTGCAGCTGTCCGATCTGCATCTGCATGAGTTCGGCGACCACAATGCGGATCTGATCGAGCGGATCACCGCGCTCAAGCCGGACATCATCGCCATCACCGGCGACATGAACGACAAGCTGGTGGACGACTATTCGGTCGTCACCGACCTGTGCGAAGAGCTTGTCAAGATCGCGCCGGTGTACTATGTGCCCGGCAACCACGAGTGGCCCAAGATCGTGTTTGACCACTCCCCCATCCGGGAAGATCTGGAGGCCATCGGCGTCCACTTCCTGGCAGACGAGACCGAGACGCTGGAGGTGAACGGCAACACCATCGCCATCGGCGGCGTGGCCGAAGCACCCGCTTCCTACGAGCGGTACGCCAGTGCATATTTCGAGAGTTTTGAGCAGCTGGATGCCTTCAAGCTGCTGCTGGTCCACTACCCGGAATATTTTCTGGAGGACGGCTTCTTCTCTGACGTGCCGGTCGATCTGGCGCTCTGCGGCCACACCCACGGCGGGATGATCCGCATCCCCGGCATCGGCGGGCTTTACACGCCGGATCAGGGCGTTCTGCCAACGCTGACCGAGGGTCTGCATCAGATCGGCGACACCTCCCTCGTCATCAGCCGCGGTCTGGGCGACGGCAAGGACAAGTGCATCCCCCGCGTCAACAATCCGCCGGAACTGGTCATCGTGGACATCAACTGGTTCTGAGAACGTTCTATCCTGCCAAATGGCAGCAAAACGCCCCCTGGTATCGCTGCGATACCAGGGGGCGTTCCTGTTTTACTTCTACTTCAAAATACTTAGAACTTGAACAGATTCACGATGCGCTCCCACAGGCGGGTGAAGAAGCTGCCCTCCTGGGTAGTAGTCTCGGCCACGGCCGTATTCTCGGTAGCGGCCACGGTCTCACCGGTCTTATAGATGAACTTCACGTTGGAAGAAGCGCCTTCCGGTGCACCGGCGAAGCTGGTGTAGTTCTCCAGGCGGCTGGTCATCTCGTCCAGGACCGTCTTCAGGGCGTGGATCTGGTCGGTGTCCAGCGAACCGGTCAGCTTGGAGATGCCCTCCTCGTTGAACTGGACCAGGCCATCGCTCAGCTGGGTGGCACCGTCGGTCAGCTGGCTGACGCCATTGTTCAGGGTGTTCACGCCATCGTAAAGGGTCTTGGTGCCGGAGGCCAGCTTGGCGCTGCCGTCCTTGGCAGAGTGGGCACCGTCGGCCGCAGTGGCGACACCACTGGTGTACTGGTTGACGCTGGAAACGAAGTACTGGATCTGGCTCAGGCTGGTCTTCAGGGCGCGGACGCTAGCGATATCGTCGCTGTTCTCGGCCTGCAGCTTGAGCTCCTCGTGGGCGATCTGCTGGGCGTCGGCATTGGTCAGCAGCTGCACCAGACCGCAGATCATGGAGGGGTCGTAGCTCTGCATCAGGCGGAGGGCTGCTTCCAGGTCATGATTGGTTTTGGTCGCGGAAAGGTAGAGAGCCAGGTCGAGCTGGCTGTCCTTGAAGTTGGGAGCCTGCTCCCAGATGGTGCGGACCATCTTCTTGCGGGCAGCGGCCAGCGTCTTGTCGTTCATGGTCAGGACTTCGTCGATGACGGCTTCATAGTTGTCCCAGGTCATGGGGGTGTCGATGAGGCCGCCCTCCATCAGGGTCTTGTTTGCGGAAGCCAGAACGCCGTCGGCCACCTGCTGGGCACCGGCATTCAGGGCGGCATTGTTGGAGGTCAGGGTGTCGAGGCCGTTGGTCAGCTGGCCGAGGCCGTTGTCCAGCGCGGCAACACCGGTCTTCAGCTGGGATGCACCATCCAGCAGAGCCAGCGTACCGCCGGCCAGCTGCGAGACGCCGTCTTCCAGCTGAGACGCACCGTCCATGAGCTGGCTCATGGCGTCGTTCAGCTGCTGGATGCCGTCGGTCAGCTCGTTGATGCTGTCAAGGTCAAAGACATTGTCCGTGCCCAGCGCATCGGGGCTGGTGGCTGCGGCCAGCATGATCTGCGGAGCTGCCAGATCTTCCACATCGGCTTCCACAGTCACGCTGTCCTGCAAATAATCTTCCACCGTGGACAGGTCCTCCGGCAGCAGACCGGACAGCGAATCCTTCACGCCGGGCAGGGTGACGAACGCGGCCACGTTGCTCTTGGCGGCAGACTCGATCACGCCGTGCTCAGCGGTCACATTGGAGGCGTCCTCCCCAAAGATGACGCCCACCGCCGTGATGAGCGGGGTGACGATGGTGCGGTCGGTGCCGTTGACATTCACGGTGCCGGTCTCGTTGTTGGTCAGGTCGATTTGAATGGTCAGGTGGCCGCTCTTGCCCATCAGGTTCTCCAGGCTGTCGGTCACGCCGTCCAGCGTATAGGTGACTTTGGCCGAGATGGGCAGGTCACGGTCGGTGGTCCCCTTATAATAGACGTCGGTGTCGTCGGTGTTCCAGACCAGCTTTTCGCCGTCCTGGGTAAAGGCGGCATCGCTCTCGGTGTTCTGGATGTCAGTCAGGGAAGAGACATCGGTCACACCGGACAGGCCGTTGGCGTTGTACAGATGCTCGCTGACGGTGGTGCTCTTGATGGAGCCATCGGCGTTCATGACGGCGTAGACGTTCTCAGACTTGGCAAAATCGGACTTGCCTGCGGCAAAGGCAGGCATCGTCATGCTGGCGGCGAGGGTCAGCGCCAGCGCCGCACTGGCGAAGCGAAGCGATTTCTTCATGGTGATTACTCCTTTTCAGATTTCGAGGCGGGTTCGGGGACCAGCCAGTGCAGGGTGGTATGGCGGATGATCCAGTCCAGCAGCATCAGGGCAGCGGGCAGGACGATCAGGATGACGGCCATGCTGATGAGTGCGCCGCGGGAGATGAGCAGGCAGATGCTCTTCAGCAGCTCCATCTTGCTGATGGCCGCCACGCCGACGGTGGCGGCGAAGAAGGTCAGGCCGCTGGTCAGGATGGACTGGCTGCAATGCTCCAGCGACTGCTGGGCTGCTTCCTTCGGGGTGCGGCCGTAGCTGCGCTCCTCGTGGTAACGGGTGGTCATCAGGATGGAATAGTCCACGGTCGCGCCCAGCTGGATGGTGCCGATGACGATGCTGGCGATGAACGGCAGCTGGGTGCCGGTGAAGTACGGGATGCCCATGTTGATGGAGATGGCGGCTTCAATGCTGGCCACCAGCAGCACCGGGATGGACAGGCTGCGGAAAGAGATCAGGATGATGGCGGCAACGGCCAGGATGGACCAGACGTTGACGTTCTTGAAGTCCACATCCGCGACCTCGATCAGGTCTTTGGTCATGGCACCCTCGCCGGTGATGACACCTTCGGGGTCCACCGCCTTGATGGCGGTGTTCATCTCGTCCAGCTGGTTGTTGATGGCGTCGGTACCGGTCTTATAGGAGCTGTTGGCAAGGATGAGCTTGTACCCGCCGGACTGCAGGATCTCGGTCACGCTGTCGGGCAGCAGGCCGGTATCAAAGCCGGGGCCGGTGACGGAATCCAGGCTGATGACCTGCGTGATGCCGTCCACGTCCTTGAGTTCGTCGCACAGGTCGGAGACCTGGGTGGCGGTCAGGTCGTCATGCACCAGAATGAAGTGCGAGGTGGTCATGCCGAAATCCTCGCCCAGCTTGTTGGTGCCGACGATGCCGGTCAGGTCCTGGGGCAGCGAATCGAACAGGGTGTAGTAGACTTCGGTCTTCTGCTGCGCCGCCACAAAGGGCACCAGCAGCACGAGGAAGACCGCCACAATGGGGGCTGCGTGTTTGGAGACGAAGTAGCTGGTCCTGGTCAGCTGCGGGATGATGGTGCGGTGCTTGTATTTCTCGACCCACTTGTCAAAGGTCAGGATCAGTGCCGGCAGGATGACGACGGTGCAGATGACGCCCAGCGCCACGCCTTTTGCCATGACGATGCCGATGTCGCGGCCCAGCGTCAGGCGCATGGCACACAGGGCCAGGAAGCCTGCGATGGTGGTCAGCGACGAAGCGGAAATGGAGGTCATGGTCTTGCAGATGGCACTGACCATGGCTTCCTCATTGGAGGAGCGAAGCTCTTTTTCCTCCTGATAGCGGTGCAGCAGGAAGATGGAGAAGTCCATCGTAACGCCCAGCTGCAGCACGGTGGACAGCGCCTGGGTGATGTAGCTGATCTGGCCGAGGAAGATGTTCGTGCCAAAGTTGTACGCGATGGGGAACAGCAGGCCCAGCATGAACAGCACCGGGGTGATGGTGCTCTCCAGCGAGAGGAACAGCACCAGCATACTGGCACCCACAGCGCACAGGATATACAGCGGCATCTCCTCATTGATCAGGGCCTTGGTGTCCTGCAGGATGACGCTCATGCCGCCAAAGAAGGTATCCTTCCGGAGCACTTTCTTGATTTGCTGGACCGCGTTCATCGTCTCGTCGCTGGCGCTGGGGCCGTCGAACCGGACGATGAGCATGGTGGAATCATTTTTGCCGAACATGAACTGCTGGATGTCCGCCGGGAGCATCTCGGTAGGGATGCTGGGGTCGATCACATCGCTCAGCCAGAAGGTCTGGGTGACACCGGGCACGGCGTCGATGTCCTTCTTCATGGCGATGAGCTCGTTCGTGGGCAGGCCCTCGACCGTGATCATACCGGTGGAGGCCAGATGGAAGTCGTCCTCCAATGCCCGTTCGCCGATCATAGAGTCAAGCTCCTGCGGCAGATAGGTGAGGACGTCGTAGTTGATGCGGGTGGCAACGGCGCCTATCGCGGAAGGGATCAACAGCAGGATGGCTACTGTTAAGATCAGTTTGCGCAGACGCACAATGCCCTGTGCGATCTTTTTCATGAAAACCCTCCATTGAAATGTTGGAACAGAATTGGCGCTCAAAAATGACTCGCAGTCACTTCTGAGCAAGCACTATTATAACCAGCTGGCGGAAAGTGTCAAGACAAAAACTGACCAAACGTCAGTTTTTTTATCATCCACTGAAAATTGTCTAACACCGATCGGCTATTTGGGGCTTGCGCCGGGAGGAAAGCATTGCTAAAATAATGTTTACACGACAGAACATCGCAGAAAAGAGGAATCGACCCAAAGCATGAATACCGTGGAAGGCAAAAAGCAGGAAAAGCGCCGGGCGCTTCTGGATGCAGCATACGAGCTGTTCCTGGAGCGGGGCGCATCCAAGACCAGCGTGGAGGATATCACCTCCCGCGCCAAGGTGGGCAAAGGCACCTTCTATCTCTATTTTGCCGACAAAGGTGCTGTGACCCAGGCGCTTCTGGCCCGCGTGAGCTACCAGCTGCTGGACGACGCCGTGACGGCCTGTGAGCGCGCCAGCGCGCCGATGGATTTTCCCGACAAGATGATCTTCGTCATCGACCACATCATCGAGGCTCTGCGGACCGACACCCTGATGCTCCGTTTTCTGGAGCGCAGCTTCGTCTGGCCGGGGCTGGACAAGATCGAAGCCTCCGGCGAGGCCGAGCCGCTGATGTGCAAACTGCTCCACGCCATCATGTCCAGCCCCGAAATGGCCGGCCTGACCGAGCGCGAAGTCTACCAGCGCATCACGGCGCTGGGCAGCATGTGCATGTCGGTGTGCTACTCGTCCATCCTCGAAGGCAAGCCCGACCACATCGACGCCATGAAACCCGTGCTCTACAACATCATCCGGAAGGCCCTGCAATGATTTTTGCAGAAATTTGCAAAAAAAGCTTGCAATCCGGCCAAAGGTGTGGTATCATAATCAAGTCGATACGACATCTGGACGGTTAGCTCAGCTGGTAGAGCATCTGCTTGACGTGCAGGAGGTCACAGGTTCGAGTCCTGTACCGTCCACCATACAGTTCGTACTCGAACCCGATTCTTTATGAAAAAGGGTTCGGGTACGTTTTTTGTTTACAGGAAGTTCTGAGAAGGCACTACTCGGAACAGTGGACAGGAACGAGTAAA
>NZ_QUFG01000012.1:0-85429 GCF_003478405.1 Faecalibacterium sp. AF28-13AC
AACCGAAAAAGATTTTGAGTTTTCCGCTTTTCTTAGTGGATGCATCGTTACGGATCGCATGAAGAAGCTGATCCGGATCTTGTCTTGGCAGTTCCATTTTAACCCTCCTATCAAAGAAATCTTCCGACCGGAAATCATTGCAAAGGGTGCGGCTATGGTAATAACCCCCATACCTGCAATCCTCCTTTATACCCCTTTATGTGCCCTTAATTATAAATCAAAAGGAGTAAAGAAGGTAAAAGAGAATGCGTATCTGCATTAAAATCGTCTAAAGATGCAGGACTTATTCTTTTTTATCACGAGCTTGTGCCAGAAATTCAATCAGCCGTTTCCTTGTCAGAATCCCGCATAGAGCATTCCGGCCATCAACGATGGGGACAAAATTCTGATTCAGCATTGCAGTTACAACCTGCTCGGAATCTGCATCTATTTGTAACGCAGGGCAAAAATCTCTGCGAACAATGCTGCCAAGTCGGTATCCCTCCTGTACTTTCAAGTCTGTTGTCTGGCAAGCAAGAAGGTGGCGGAGGAAATCTCCCTCCGTCACGCTTCCAATATACTGTTCCTGATCATTCAGTACCGGGACAGCGGTATAGCCATGTACCATAAACCGTTCCAATCCCTGACGAATCGTATCCTTTTCATAAAGAAATACAGTGGAGATTTTGGGAATCATGATTTTAGCTATGTTCATTTCACTTCTCCAGAATACCGTCCAGCATCAGATTGACTTCCAGCACATTGACAGTCTCTTCACCAAAGATGCCAAGGAATCGTCCGTCGGTGCAGTTTTGAATGATCTCACGCACTTCATCTTCGACCATATCATTTGCCTTTGCAATGCGTGCTACCTGATATTCCGCTGCTGCCGGGGAAATATGGGGATCAAGCCCACTGCCGGAACAAGTAACCAGGTCCACCGGAATGGCCGTTTCGTCCATGTCCGGATCGGCAGCCCGGAGCTTTTCTACCCGCTCTGCCACGAGCTGTGCATACTCCTCGCTTGCCGGAGAGAGGTTGGAGGGAGCAGCGTACATCAGTGCCTTTCCGTTTTCATCCGTATAGGTTGAAACATCAATATTCATAATGCGCCCCCACATATGGGCTTCATCTGTATATTGCTGCCCCAGCAGCTCACAGCCGTATTTTTTCCCGTCTACTTCAATGATGCTTCCGTTTGCATTATCCGGGAAAATAAGCTGAGCAATTCCTGTGACAACACCCGTATAGATTACGCCGCACAGCAGCGTAAAGATTAAAAAGATCATACCTGCCTTTGGCAGTACACTTTTTATCGTTTTCATGATAGATACCCCCTTATCCGAAGATTGTGAGAAAAATTTTCTGAAGCAATTCCGGTTCCCACAGGGCGAAACGCAGTGTAATCGCACATAGGACGGCTAAGGTCATTCCAAGAATTCCTTCAAAATACGAGATTGTTTTCTTTGTTATCGCATTCATATTTTGTCTCCCCCTTATACCAGGCCGGTAAACACCAGCAGAACATCGATCAGTTTCACAAAGATAAAGGGAGCCGCCAGACCGCCCAGACCATAAACCAGCAGGTTCCGTGACAGCAGCTTTCCAGCAGAGACCTCACGGTATTTCACACCTTTCAGTGCCAACGGAATGAGCGCGATAATGATGAGTGCATTATAAATGATCGCAGAGAGGACAGCGCTTTGCGGGGAATGCAGCCCCATAATATTCAGAGCAGACAGTCCCGGATAAAGTCCCATAAACAGCGCCGGAATAATGGCAAAGTATTTTGCCACATCGTTGGCAATGGAGAAGGTAGTCAGGCTGCCTCGTGTCATCAAAAGCTGTTTGCCGATGCGAACAATGTCGATCAGTTTTGTGGGTGAAGAGTCCAGATCCACCATGTTACCTGCTTCTTTTGCTGCTTGTGTGCCGCTGTTCATGGCAACTGCAACATCTGCTTGTGCCAAAGCCGGAGCGTCGTTGGTGCCGTCGCCTGTCATGGCGACCAAATGACCCTTGGCCTGAAAATCACGAATCATTGCCAGCTTTCCCTCCGGCGTTGCTTCCGCAAGGAAGTCATCCACACCGGCCTCGGCAGCAATGGCCGAAGCAGTAATCGGATTGTCGCCGGTGATCATAATGGTCTTGATGCCCATTTTCCGCAGATCTGCAAATTTTTCCTTCACACCCTGCTTGATAATATCCTTCAGATAGATAACGCCGAGGATCTTGTGGTTCTTAGCCACAACCAGAGGTGTGCCGCCCTTGGACGCAATAGACTTGACAACTTGATCACAGTCCGGAGAATACATTCCGCCTGCATGGGTCACATAACTCTGCATGGCATCTGCTGCGCCTTTTCGGATTTCGTTGCCGTCAAAGTCGACGCCGCTCATACGAGTCACGGCAGTAAATGGGACAAAATGCATATTCTTGTCCTGAAGGCTTCTGCCACGAATTCCAAACTGTTCCTTGGCCAGCACGACAACGCTTCTGCCTTCGGGGGTTTCATCGGCCAGAGAAGAAAGCTGAGCGGCGTCCGCCAGTTCCTGAATATCAACACCATCTACCGGAATGAACTCCGATGCCTGTCGATTGCCCAGAGTGATGGTTCCGGTTTTGTCAAGCATCAGAATGTCTACATCACCGGCGGCTTCAATGGCACGACCACTCATGGCCAGAACATTTGCCTGGTTCAGTCGGGACATACCGGCAATACCGATGGCAGAAAGCAAGGCACCAATGGTAGTAGGCGCAAGGCACACCAGCAGCGCTACTAAAGTTGTTACAGAGGTGGGATTCTCAATTCCCGCCAGCTTTGCAGAAAAAATAGAATAAGTGTAGAGGGAGACTGTTACTAAAATAAAGATGATGGACAAGGCTACCAGAAAAATCTGCAAAGCAATTTCGTTGGGCGTCTTTTTCCGGGCAGCACCTTCTACCATCGCAATCATCTTGTCCAGAAAGCTCTCTCCGGCTTCGTTGGTCACTCTGACAACGATCCAGTCCGACAGTACAGTGGTGCCGCCGGTCACAGCGCTGCGGTCGCCGCCTGCCTCACGAATTACAGGAGCGGATTCGCCGGTGATGGCGCTTTCATCCACAGATGCCGCACCTTCTATGACTTCGCCGTCTGCCGGAATCTGCTCTCCTGCTTTGACGATCACCAGTTCCCCTTTTTTCAACAGGGCGGATTGAACCACAGTCACGCTGTCCTTCTGCGATACAGAGGGGATTTTATGTGCGTCCACATCCTTTCGGGATGCCCGGAGAGAATCTGCCTGTGCTTTACCACGACCTTCTGCAATGGCCTCGGCAAAATTGGCAAATAGCACGGTAAACCAAAGGATAATGGCAATCGCCAGTGTATATCCGCTTGGAGCGTCTTTTAACCCGAACAGGGATACCACCCAAAGGATACTGGTCAAGATCGCAGACGCAAAAACCAGAAACATGACCGGGTTTTTTGCCTGTGTTTTCGGGCTCAATTTCATAAAAGAATCTTTAATTGCCCTGCCGAGCATTTTCCGGTCGGCAAAAGCAGTTTTCTGTTTTGTACGCATATCTGTAAATCTCCTTTACGCAATGCTGCCAAAGAACTCAGCAAGCGGACCAAGGGCAAGCGCCGGGAAGAAGCTCAGCGCACCGATCAGCAATACCACAACGATTAGCAGGAAAACAAACATTCCATTTGTGGTAGACAAGGTGCCCGCAGTCGTGGCAATTTTCTTTTTCCCAGCCAGGCTGCCTGCGATTGCAAGTGTGCCGATGATGGGCAGGAACCGGGCAAAGAGCATCACCAGTCCCAGACTTACATTCAGAAATACGGTATTCCCATTGAAACCGGCAAAGGCAGAGCCGTTATTGCCGCCACAGGATGAGTAGGCATACAGCATTTCAGAGAAACCGTGGGCACCGCCGTTATGCAGGCTATCCATGACAGAGGGTACTACGGCGGCAAGGCCACTGCCGACCAGAATTGCAATGGGTGTTGCAAGGCAAACCAGTACCGACCATTTCATTTCATAAGGCTCAATTTTCTTGCCAAGGAATTCCGGTGTACGGCCTACCATCAGACCGGCAATGAACACCGTCAGAATAGCAAAAGCAAGCATACCGTAAAGGCCGCAGCCCACGCCGCCGAAAATAACCTCGCCGAGCTGCATCAGCAGCATAGTCACCATACCGGCAAGCGGCGTGTAGCTGTCATGCATGGAGTTTACAGCGCCGTTGGAGGCTGCTGTAGTGAAAGCTGCCCATGTAGAGGACCCTGCAATGCCGAAGCGAGTCTCCTTGCCCTCCATATTGCCGCCTGCCTGTTCGGTCATTGACATATTGACTGCGCCGTTTTGTGCAAGCTGGGGGGTGCCAACCTGTTCAGTGACGGCGATACAGCCCAAAGCAACAACCAGGCAGAGAAACATTGCCATAAAGATCGCAACACCCTGCTTCTTGTTCTTTACTGCAGAACCGAATGTGAAACACAGTGCCGCCGGAATCAGCAGAATGGAAATCATTTCGATCAGATTGGTAAAGGCATTGGGGTTTTCCAAAGGATGTGCGGAGTTGACGCCCATATAACCGCCGCCGTTGGTGCCGGTCTGTTTGATTGCGACCTGGCTGGCCGCAGGACCCATCGGTACGAACTGCTCGGTGACGATCTGTGCATCCGAAACGATTTCGCCATCTACAGTGACGGTTTCGGTGTCTAAGTCAATTACCGCATCCTCAAGGATTTCGCCTTCTGCACTGACGGCAATCGGTTCTACAAAGGATACTGTTTCTGCACTTTTCAGGTTCTGGATCACGCCGCCGCCTACCAGCAACAGAGAAATGACCAGATTCAGCGGGAGTAGGATGTGAACCACGATGCGGGTCAAGTCCACCCAAAAGCTTCCCAACCCGGAGGATTTCACCTTGATAAAGCCACGGATCAATGCAAATAGAACGGCGATACCTGTAGCTGCGGAAACAAAGTTCTGAACAGTCAGACCTAAAGCCTGAGTGAGATAACTCAATGTGGATTCACCGGAATATGCCTGCCAGTTTGTATTGGTAATGAAACTTGCAGAAGTGTTAAATGCCAAATCCCATTTCACACCGGAAAGATGCTGCGGGTTTCCGGGAAGAACTCCCTGCAGAAGTTGAAGCAGGAACAGAAAAACAAGCCCGATACCGGAAAAAATCATTACACTTACCGCACATTTTTTCCATGTCATCTGTTCTTCTCTGTCTACACGCATAACCTTGTAAATCAGGTTTTCGCACGGTGTCAGAACTTTGGACAAAAAAGTTTTCTCGCCGCTCATGACGTTTTTTATGTATGCGCCCAGCGGAATTGCCAAAACGACCAGAATGGCAAGGTATAAAACATACTGAATCATGGTGCTCATGCCTGATCATCTCCCTTCATTAAAATATAGACATACCACAGCAGCATTGCTGCCGCACATACACCTATGAGTGCAATTAGCATTTGCATAAGATTCATCCTCCTTTTTTGCTGTCCCCAATATCATAAAACCTTTCCTCTAAAAATGGCATTAGTGATCTTTTGTGTGTTTAAAGATGAAATAAAGATTACAACCAACCCAAAAGCCATGCCATAGGAAAGGCGATAACGATCGTACTGATACAGACACACGCCAAAACCAGTAATGGCATTCCAACAAAGATGGAGATGGAGCCAAGTAGCGGATGATGCCAAATAAAGCGCTCCGCTTTTGCGTCAAATCTCTGTTCAAATCTTCTCGCCGCATTTGTAATGCTCATAATTGTTCACCTCATTTCTTTCTTGCAAGGCCATAATACCGCTAAAAGTATTAAGAGGGGAAAAGGGTCCTGCAATCGAAACAAAGATTGTATAAGTCTTTGTCGCTCCAGAAAGTGATCTTACGGCTTTGTTCAAGCCTTGTGCGCTTTTGTCTGAAATCCGTCACGCTTTATAACGAGTCGTGATCCTTCAGGGTTTTGCTGCCAAATAGATGTCAAAACAGCAGTATAGCCCGGATGGAGGCGCTGTCGATAAAATAAAAAAAGTGAACCCTCTGGGTATTTCCACCCAGAAAAGTCCACATAGAAAGAGCTGCTTTGGATTTATAAGAGATCGCAGTTGTCCAAATCCCTGCCATGAATCGTAGTTGTGGATGTACATTTGATGCTCGGTCTGAACAGGCTAGATTGCAGCTGCCATTTTGGGCTCGAACCCGACCGATTTCCCGGCTTTGCATAAAAATCCGATACCTGTTTTAAGGGGCTGATTTTGGCTCTGCACATTTTTGCACACCGGAACGGCTGGATAACGGATGCAAGAGGAAACAACAGGTGCAAAGAATGCAGCGGATGCAAAATGTTAATTTACGACAAAACGCTAAAAACGACGAATTTGCGTAATTCCGGAAATTGATGATTGTTGCGCGTTGGTTTCTCTTAATCAGTGGGCCCAGGGTTCGAGTCCCTGGAGGTGCACCACAACAACAAAATCCGAACTTTTTTCCAATAGGAGAAGGGTTCGGATTTTTTGTGTTTTTCGGAAAACAGAATGAATCCATTGCTTCCATCGAAAAACGTCCCAGACCTTATCATAAGAAAGCACGACAGACCACTGTAAGAGTGCCGTAAGGCAGAAAGGGCACGAGTATGAAGTACGATGCAAGAGCCTGCAAATTCAACATGGACGCCGGCTGCGTGGAGCTGCTGTTCCTCCGGGATGGGAGAAAGATTTCCATCAATTGCACCGGGGTCGAGGATGCGCTGGATGTGACCATGGCGCAGCAGACGGAGCTGGATTACCTTATTTACAATGACCCGCTGAGCTATGCTGATTTGATTTTGAATGGTGACCCGGAGGAATATTTGAAAAACGTAACCGGGAGCCATGGGTTAGAAGATTAAACGCAAATAAAAAACAGAGTGCCCCCCTGAATGAACAGCACCCCATTTGTCCGACAGGATTCGGTCTGACAAATGGGGCGTTTTTATATGTTGAAAAAAACGAAAGACGTATAGCGGAGAATGAGAGCAATTTTTATAGTGCAAGATGCTTTGCACGATAGTCCCGTGGGCTGATGCCATATACATTTTTGAACGCACGGGAGAAGTGAAGCTGATTGGGATAGCTGACCATGGTGCTGATGGTGCTGATGGGCAGGCGGCTTTCGGTCAGCAGCTGTGCCGCCCGTGCCATGCGGTAGTGCAGCAGGAATCCCTGCGGGCTTTCGCCCATGGTATCCCGGAACACCTTGCTGAAATAGCTGCGGTTCAGCCCGCAGAAGGAGGAGATATCCTCGATGGAGATATCTTCGCTGTAATGCTGCTCGATGAAGGACAGAGCCTCTTTCATATAGAAGTCCCGCAGGCGGCGGGGACTTTGTGCCTGATGGGAGGCCGAGGACTGTACAAGCTGATCCAGAAACAGAAAGCCGTAGCCGATCTGACGCAGGGGGCTGTCCTGACTGTGATTTACAAGGAAGAGCATCTGCTCTTGCAACAGCTGCCCGGCTTTGGCGCTTGCAGGCGAGTACACAGGGTTCTGTCCGCTGATGCCTGCAAGGTTCAGGGCTTCGTGGGCACGCAGACCGTCAAACTCGATCCATGTGTATTCCCACGGATCCTGTTCATCGGCACGGTAGGTAGTGACCTCACCCGGAGTGATCAGAAAACCATGCCCGCCCTCGATGGCGTATTCCTGTCCGTTTGCAAGCAGCAACCCTTTGCCGGAGATGACATAGTGGAACAGATAGTGGTTGCGGGCATAGGGACCATAGGAGTGCAGAGGCTCTGTCTGCTCCCAGCCATATTGGTATAAGTTGAGATCGACGAATCGCTCATCCTGAAACACATGGAACCTGAATGTTGTTTCCGTTGATACGTTTCTTTTTGTACATTCTTGCATACAAGATGCCTCCTGTCCGCTTTTTCTTATTATATACCAAAATGCGTTATGACTTCAACATAATTCGCAGTATTCCTTCAAATTGAGATATAACAAGTCGCATTTTTGCATTTACGAAACCACTGGCAGATAGTATAATAATGGCACAACAAGAGAAAAGAAACTGTGCAATGTGATGATGCACAAAATTTTCTCGCTGCTTTTGTAAGAGCTGACAAAAGCAAGAAAATCGACCCGGCCGGTGCGACACCGTACGAAGATCACCCTACGGAATAATGACTTTGGAGGAGAAAAAAATGAAGATCTCTCGCAGACAATTCGTAAAGGCAATGGCAGCAATGAGCGCCGCATCCATGCTGGCAGCCTGCGGCGGCAGCAGCGGCAACGGTTCTTCCGGCGGCAAGAAGGCACTGACCTTCCAGATCTGGGACGTTGCACAGAAGGAAGGCATGGAGGCGATGTGTGCCGCCTACACCCAGCAGCACCCGGAGGTCAGCATTGAGGTGCAGGTCACCAGCTGGAACGAATACTGGACCAAGCTGGAGGCTGCAGCCACCAGCAACCAGATGCCGGATATTTTCTGGATGCACACCAACGAGCTGCTGAAGTATGCCGACAACGGGATTCTGGCAGACTGCACCGACATTGTGGAGAAGGACAAGTTCTCGGAGGTCTCGCTGTCCAACGCCATGGGCTCCAACGGTACCCTGTATGCAGTCCCCAAGGACAAGGACACGGTCGGTCTGGTGTATAACAAGGAGATGTTCGATGCTGCCGGTGTAGCTTACCCGGACGAGAACTGGACTTGGGACGATCTGGTCAGCGCATCCGAGAAGATCTACGCTGCCACCGGCAAGTACGGCTATATGGCATACGCCGATGACCAGCTTGGCTACTGGAACTTTGTGTATCAGGCCGGCGGCTACATCCTGAACGAGGACAAGACTAAGGCGGGCTTTACCCAGCCTGCCACCGAAAAGGCAATGAAGTTCTACATCGGTCTCCAGCAGAACGACTGGTGCCCGGACCAGACCTACTTTGCCGAGACCGCTCCCGGCACTGCATTCTTCTCCGAGAAGGGCGCAATGTTCCTGGAAGGCGACTGGAACATCCTTGCCGAGCTGCAGAACTACCCCGAAATGGTGGGCAAGTGGGATGTGGCGGTTCTGCCCAAGTGCCCCGACCCGGAAAGCGGAGACGGCCGTGCTACCATCTCCAACGGTCTGTGCTACGCGACTGCTGCCAGCAACAAGAATCTGGACACCGTGAAGGATATCCTGAAGTTCTTCGGCAGCGAGGAGGGCCAGCGCATTCAGGGTGAAAGCGGTGCGGCCATCCCTGCCTATCAGGGTCTGGAGGATACCTGGGCAGGCTGCTTTGCAGAGTATCCCATCAATATCCAGTGCTTCATTGAGATGTTTGAGTACAGCATTCAGAGCGTCAACAACGCCTCTCGCCCGGAGTGGAAGAGCAAGGTCAATGATGAGCTGCTGAAGATCTACGCAGGTACCGAGGATATCGACACCGGCCTGCAGAAGATGCAGGACATTGTGGATCAGGCGAGTGCGGGCTGAAAATGCAGCTTGGGAGGAACCAAATGAAAAGCACATCAAAACTGGGTCGGGATGGGCGTTTCTGGGGGCTGGTCATGGTAGCTCCCACCATCCTCGGTCTGATGATCCTGAATATTATCCCGTTCTTCCAGACCATCTACATGAGTTTTTCCAAGACGAAAGCCTTTGGAGCCTATCAGTTCTGCGGTCTGGAAAACTACCTTGAAATGTTCCGCAATGCGGAATTCTGGAAGGCAAACTGGAACTCCATCTACTTCTGCATCCTCACTGTGCCGGTGGGCGTTTTTCTGGCGCTGATCGTGGCAGTGCTGCTGAACGCAAAGATCAAGGGCAAGACCGCCTTCCGCGCCATCTTCTTCCTGCCCATGGTGGTGGCTCCTGCTGCGGTAGCAATGGTCTGGAAGTGGATCTTCAATGCGGAGTACGGCATTCTGAATCAGGTCCTTGGCACGAACATCCGCTGGCTGACCGACCCCAAGATCGTTCTGGTCACCTGTGCCATCGTTTCCATCTGGAGCTCCATCGGCTACGATGCCGTGCTGCTGCTGTCCGGCATCCAGAACATTTCCCAGTCCCTGTACGAAGCCGCCGAGCTGGACGGCGCATCCAAGATCCGCCAGTTCTTCAGCATTACGCTGCCCATGGTGTCGCCCACCCTGTTTGTGGTGCTCATTATGCGTCTGATGGCTTCCCTGAAGGTCTACGATCTGATCTACATGATGGTGGAGCAGACGAACCCTGCGCTGACCAGTGCACAGAGCCTGATGTACCTGTTCTACCGCGAGA
This sequence comes from Faecalibacterium sp. AF28-13AC, assembly GCF_003478405.1. Lineage (NCBI taxonomy): Bacteria > Bacillati > Bacillota > Clostridia > Eubacteriales > Oscillospiraceae > Faecalibacterium > Faecalibacterium sp. AF28-13AC. The sequence continues at coordinate 10,237 of NZ_QUFG01000012.1, forward strand.
GCTTTGTTGCCGGCAATAAGGGCTACGCATCGGCCATTGTGGTGTGGACCGTGCTGCTGATCGGTCTGGTCACCCTGGTGCAGTTCATCGGTCAGAAGAAGTGGGTCAATTACGAGGTGTAAACTATGAATGCCAGTCTGAAAACCAGAAAGAATGTCGTAACGTTCTTTACCTATCTGGTCTTGATCCTCGGCAGCATCAGCATGATCTTCCCCTTTGTATGGATGGTGCTCACCAGCTTCAAGACGCAGGCCGAGTCTATGGCGATCCCGCCGCAGATCCTGCCCTCCCATTGGAATCTGGACAGCTTTGTCAAGGCATTGCAGAGCCTGCCCTTTACCAACCTCTACGTCAATACGGGTCTGTTGATCCTGTTCCGTGTGATCTTTGCGGTGGTGTTCAGCTCCATGGCAGGCTATGCCTTTGCCAAGCTGGAATTTCCCTGCAAAAAGCTGCTGTTCGGTCTGGTGCTGATCCAGATGATGCTGCCGAGCCAGATCTTCATTATTCCGCAGTACCAGATGCTGGCAAAGATGGGAGCCACCAACTCCATCTTCGCGCTGGTGTTCCCCGGTCTGGTCAGCGCCTTCGGTACCTTCTTTCTGCGGCAGGCGTATCTGGGCATCCCCAACGAGATCGCAGAGGCAGCGTATCTGGACGGCTGCAACAAGTGGCAGACCTTCGTCAAGGTCATGCTGCCGCTGACCGGCCCCAGCATGGCGGCACTGGCCATCTTTACGGCGGTGTTCGCTTATGCTGACCTGATGTGGCCGCTGATCTGTAACACCGATCTGAACATGATGACCCTGTCTGCCGGCCTTTCTACCCTGAACGGTCAGTACACCACCAACTTCCCGGTGCTGATGGCAGGCAGCCTGCTGGCCATGATCCCCATGGTGATTTTGTACCTGATCTTCCAAAAGCAGTTTATTCAGGGCATTGCCATGACCGGCGGTAAATAAGCAATTCACATTTCTCCTTCATCATAGCCGACAGGCGGGTAGCCGTTCCGACACGACCGCCTGCCTGTCGGCATTTTTGTTGGAAATAATTCTTTGAGGTGTTGAACTAATGAGCATTCGATTTGATTCTGACTCCCGCATTTTTGTATTGGAGACCGCCCATACCAGCTACCACATGAAGGTGGATGCGCTGGGGCACCTGCTGCATCTGTACTACGGCAAAACCATCGGCACCGGGGACCTGATGCAGCTGTATCCTCGCACAGACCGGGGATTCTCGCCGGATTACTACGCTTACCGCACCCACCGGGGCATTTCCCCGGATCTGCTCCCGCAGGAGTATACCGGCTGCAACGTGGGTGATTTCCGCATCTCCTGTCTGACAGTCGCAGACGAAAAAGGTGCATTCGGTGCGGATTTCACCTATGTTGATCATACAATAGAATCCGGCAAATACTCCCTGACCGGTCTGCCCTGTGCCCACGCAGAGGAAAACGATGCCGAGACCCTGATCGTCCGAATGCAGGACGAGGCCACCGGTCTGACGCTGGAGCTGCTGTACGGCGTGTTTGCACAGCAGGATGTCATCACCCGTGCGGTGCGGCTGACAAACCACGGAGATACCCCGCTGCGGCTGGACAAGGCGGCATCTGCCTGTCTGGATCTGCCCTTTGGCAGATGGGATCTGCTGCATTTCCACGGCAGACACGCCATGGAACGGCAGCTGGAGCGGGAAGCTGTGGGCACCAATATCCAGACCATTTCTTCGGTGCGGGGCAGCTCCAGCCACCACAATAACCCCTTCCTGATCCTCTGCCAGCGGGATGCAACGGAGACCAGCGGTGCCTGTTACGGGGTGATGATGGTCTATTCCGGCAGCTACCAGATGGACGTGGAGCGCTCTCAGACCGGGCTTGTCCGGGTAGTGAGCGGCATTCAGGAGGAGCGCTTTGCATGGAACCTGAAGCCGGGCGAAACCTTTGATACCCCGGAGGTGATCCTCTCCTTTGCGGCAGAGGGTCTGACCCCGCTTTCCCAGCAGTACCACCGCTTTTTGCGGCGCAACATCTGCCGCGGCCCATGGAAGGACAAGCGCCGCCCGGTGCTGATCAACAACTGGGAGGCCACCTATTTTGATTTCAACACCGAAAAGATCGTAAAGATCGCGGAAAAAGCGGCCTCTCTCGGCGTGGAGATGATGGTGCTGGACGATGGCTGGTTCGGCACCCGGAACGATGACAATCAGGGTCTGGGCGACTGGACTGTGAACTGCGAAAAGCTGCCCGGCGGACTGGACCCACTGATTGAGCAGATCCATGCACTGGGCATGAAATTCGGCCTGTGGATCGAACCGGAAATGGTCAACGAGAACTCCCAGCTGTACCGCACCCATCCGGACTGGGCGCTGACCCTGCCCGGACGCAAGCCCGCCATGGGGCGCAACCAGCTGGTGCTGGATCTCTCCCGCCCGGAGGTGGTGGACTATCTGGCAGAAGCCATCGGCAAGCTGCTGCGGGAGCATCACATCGAGTATATCAAGTGGGATATGAACCGCAGCATGAGCGATGTGTACAGCCGTGCTTTCCCTGCCGAGCAGCAGGGTGAGATCATGCACCGCTATATGCTGGGCGTTTATGCGCTGGCAGAGCGGCTGACGCAGGGCTTCCCGGAGGTGCTGTTCGAGGGCTGCGCAGGCGGCGGCGGACGCTTTGATGCCGGAATGCTGTGCTACTATCCCCAGATCTGGTGCAGTGATGATACCGATGCCATTGAACGGTTGACGATCCAGCACGGCACCTCCTTTGGCTATCCGGTCTGCACCATGGGTGCTCATGTTTCTGCCTGCCCCAACCACCAGACCGGCCGCACGACCCCCATCGACACCCGTGCTGTGGTGGCAATGAGCGGCACCTTTGGCTACGAGCTGGATCTGGGCAAATTAAAGCGCGCCGAGTGCACTGCAGTGAAAAATCAGATCAAGCGGTTCAAGCGGCTGAACGACCTGATCCGTACCGGCGATTATTACCGGCTGACCGACCCGGCAGAAAACGCATATTTCACGGCATGGCAGTTTGCCGCAGAGGACGGCAGCGAGGCACTGCTGAATCTGGTGGTGACCCATCCGCAGGCGAATCCCTTGCCCATCCACCTGTGCTTCCGTGGGCTGGAAGAAGATGCTGTGTATGAACTGGATGGCATCGACTATTTCGGCTCTCAGTATGCCCACGACGTAGAGGACGGCATTCACAAGGGGATGCGGTTCAGCGGCAGCACGCTGCTGTATGCGGGGCTTGTCCTGCCGCAGCTGTTTGGCGATTACCCCAGTGTGCAGCTTCATCTGACTCGAAAAGGATAAAAGGATATGAAGGATCAAACTGCATTTTCTGCCCGCTTTGCCCGCCATAAGGACGAGCTGGAATGGCTGTTCATGGAACTGTACCACAACCGGGAAGGGCTGGAGGTTCTGGAGCGTGAGATGGCACAAGCCTACAACGCCCGCAGCGCTGAGTTGAAAGCACTGGACAAGGCACGCTCTGCCGACCCGGACTGGTACAAGCGTGGCAATATGTTCGGCATGACCATGTACACCGACCTCTTTGCCGGGAACCTGAAAGAACTGGCAAAGAAGCTGACCTACCTCAAGGAGCAGAAGCTGACCTATCTGCACCTGATGCCCCTGTTGCAGATGCCCCACCCCCACAACGATGGCGGCTATGCGGTGGAGGATTTCGATACCGTAGACCCGACTCTCGGCACCAACAAAGACCTGGAAAACCTGACCCGTGAACTGCGGAAAGCCGGCATCAGCCTGTGTCTGGATTTTGTCATGAACCACACCGCCAGCACCCACCGTTGGGCAATGGCGGCAAAAGCCGGAGATGCAACCTATCAGGCGTATTATCACTGCTACGATGACCGCACCATCCCCGACCAGTACGAGCAGACCGTGCCGCAGGTGTTCCCCAACACCGCACCCGGCAACTTTACATGGTGCGAGGAGATGCACAAGTGGGTGCTGACCACCTTCCACGATTACCAGTGGGATCTGAACTATGCCAACCCGGCAGTGTTCGTGGACATGACCAAGAGTATCCTGCACCTTGCAAATCTCGGTGTGGAAGTGTTCCGCATTGACGCGGTGCCCTATATCTGGAAGCAGCTAGGCACCACCTGCCGCAATCTGCCGCAGGTGCACACCATCGTGCGGATGCTCCGCATGGTGCTGGAATGTGTCTGCCCGGCGGTCATCCTCAAGGGCGAGGTGGTCATGGCTCCCAAAGAGCTGGCTGCTTACTTCGGCACGCCCGAAAAGCCGGAATGCCACACGCTCTACAACGTGTCCACCATGGTCAACCTGTGGGGTGCCCTTGCCAGCCGGGACACCCGGCTGCTGAAAGCGCAGTTGGATGCCCTGCACGCCCTGCCGGACAACTGCTGGTTCGTGAACTATCTGCGCTGCCACGATGACATCGGCTGGGGTCTGGACGAAGCGGTGGAAAACCGGCTCGGCATTGACCCGCAGAAGCATAAGGAGTATCTCTACCACTTCTACGAGGGCAACTTCCCCGGAAGCTGGGCAAAAGGCGAGCTGTACAACTACGACCCCGCCACCGGCGACGCCCGCAGCTGCGGCACCACCGCCAGCCTGTGCGGCGTGGAGCAGGCACTGGAAAAGGGCGATAAAATCGCACTGGACTACGCCGTGAAGCGTGACCTGCTGCTGCACACCGCCATGGCATTCTTGCAGGGCTTCCCCATGCTGAACTGCGGCGACGAGATCGCCCAGCGCAACGGCTGGGACTACAAAAACGACCCCGACCGTGTGGAGGACAGCCGCAATCTGCACCGCAGCAAATTCAACTGGGAGGACGCAAAGCAGCGCACCCGAAAGGGCACGCTGCAAAACCAGCTGTGGCAGGGCATGGAGCAGCTGCGCCAAATGCGGGCAGACCCCTGCTTTGCCCCGGATGCGTGGGTGACTACATGGGACAGCCACAACCCCGGCGTGCTGGCACTGGTACGCAAGCGCGGCGAGGAAACGCTGGTGGGACTGTTCAACTTTACCGAGTACCCGGCAGGAGCCAGTCTGGACGCTCTGGGCGGCGAGTATCAAACCGCAGATGGAGCTTCCGTCTGGCTGGCGGATGTGGAGCTGGAGCCGTATCAGGCGCTGCTAGTACGCCGCTGAAAGGAGCAGCTATGGATATTGTAACGATTGGTGAAGTTTTGATCGACCTTACCCAGACCGGCAAGGATGAACGCGGCATCCCGCAGTTTGCCGCAAACCCCGGCGGTGCCCCGGCAAATCTGGCGGTGGCTGCTGCCCGGCTGGGGGCACAGACTGCCTTTATCGGCAAGGTGGGTGCAGACGCCTTTGGCCGCTACCTGAAAGAGGTTCTGGCAGAAAACAAGGTAGACGTTTCCGGCATGGCGGTGGATGCAGACCACCCCACCACCATGGCAGTCGTGTCGGTGGATGCCACCGGTGAGCGGAATTTCAGCTTCTACCGCAGCGCCAATGCCGATGTGATGCTGAGCAAAGAAGACATTTCGGAGGGCGCTCTGAAAGCTGCCAAAATCGTGCACTTTGGCTCGGTCAGCCTGACCGCTGACCCCTCCCGCACCGCTACGCTGGATGCTGCTGCCCGCGCAAAAAAGCTGGGAGCAATCATCACCTACGACCCCAATTACCGGGCGAACCTCTGGAAGAACAAAGAGGATGCCATTGCCCAGATGAAAGCCCCCCTGCCGCTGGTGGATATTTTGAAGGTTTCGGACGAAGAACTGCCCCTGCTTACCGGCACCACCGACTGTGCCGAGGGCACAGCCCAGCTTGCCCAGAACGGCATCCGGCTGATTTTCGTCACCTTGGGTGCAAACGGCGTATTCTACCGCTTTGGGGAGAAAACTGGCCATGTGGCTGGCGTCCCCTGCAAGGTGGGCGATACCAACGGCGCAGGCGATACCTTCTTTGGGGCTGCCCTGTCCAAGCTCTGCAAGGAGGAGCTGAATACCCTGACCGTGGACAAGCTGGAAAGCATTCTGGTCTTTGCTAATAAAGCTGCCAGCATCACCACCAGCCGCCACGGTGCTATCCCTGCCATGCCTACATTGGAAGAAATCGAAAAATAACAGAACCGGCCACCGACCTGTAGCAAATCATACAGGCCGGTGGCCGGAAACCATGGGTTAGAAGATTAAGGACAAAATAAAAAACAGGGCGCGTCCACCCGGACGCGCCCTGCCAAAGACCACAGACGATAACGATATGTACAGCAGGGCGTTCCCCGTCGGGAACGCTCTGTTTTTCTTTGCTGGGGGTGTGATGGGCCTGTTCCGCCTGCCACGCGGCAAGCTCGCGTTTGCGCAGCGCAGCGGAGCAATGAAAGCCCCAGTGGGGCTTTTAAGCGACCGAACGGTCTTGCGCAAGCAAGATGGAGGGGCCTTGCCCCGACAAGTGACCGTTGACCTTCCTCGCTGTTCCAGCAGGCAAGGGTGGCCGGGTAGAATGCCCGTGCCAGACGTTCGATGGCTTCATCGGAATAAGGGGAAGTGTTTGTGGACTTTTTCTTTTTGTTCAAACGCACGCTCCTTTGATCGTCCCACCGTGGCAAAGCCAGGCAAGAAAATCAAAGTTCCATTTTTTATCAGGCGCAAGGGCGCGGATGCTTTCCGCCCTGCACTTGCGGCTGGTGGCTCGTTGATGGCTTATAAGTGCCTGTCGTTATGCGACTTTTTCATCGTTCAGCATTTCTTCAAACTGTGCCATATACGCCTTGTGCTGTTTGAGAATCTTCGTAGTCTCCACTTTCACATAGGCATCATCAGGCACCTTGGGGAGATACTTCATCAGGAAATCAACATCTTGCTGGATGCGCCGGACGGCAGCTTCCAGTGCAGAATAGTTGATTCCGTAGATTCGTTTCTGCGGAGCAGAGCGGTCCTCCGGATGCAGAATCTCGTGCACGATCTGCTTGCGATTCGGAAAATCTGCCCTGGCAAGACGGTGCATATCGGCATCACGGACTTTGAACTGCCCGGACAAGATTTTCTCCTGCATACCGGGTATCATCTGATCCATGATTTGAACGCCTCGCATGAACTTTTCAGAACGGGCAACATAGGATTCGCTGACATTGTGTTGCTCCGCAATCTGCTTGCGGACGCTGTTTTCCGTAGCAGTGGGAGGAATTGTGTCAATTTGACACAATTCCTCCTGAACGGCTTCCTGAGTGGTTGCTGTATACTGATTGTTGCCGTTTCCACCGGGCTTTCGATGTTCCACACTGTACTGCTTTCCAATGAGGAACTTCTTCTGCTCCGGGGTGAGGTTGCGCCGCCCCAACTGGTTCTTACAAATCCAAGCGAGAACTTCTTCTCTGCTTTCAAACGGGAGCGGCATGGTGGAGAAAGAGATTTCGGGATTTCTATAAATAACAATCAAGAGGGCGACAGCTTTTGTTGTCACCCTCTTGATTATTATTTATTGTTCCCACGTTTTGGCTTTTTGTCGGACATTTATAATTTGGAGCTGGTATAGAATGCTGGGAATTGCAGAAACCAATGAAAAAATACCCAAGACAATAGAATGCTTGATAATCGCAAACAGTGCGAATAGGAGCAGCAGGAATAGCCATGGGTTACGCAAATTGCGGTAGTATTTTTCTTTGTCGGCGTAAGAAGTATGAAGTTCAAAAGGCTTTCCGTCGTTTGATTTTTCTACAATCAATAGTTCCCTGTTAAAAGTTGTTGCGTTTGTTGCAATACGACCGCCCATTTCCGCCCATGGACGCAATCGAACTTTTCCGACAGAATAGTTTAGATTGATATTCTTGAAAAATACCTTGTAGCCCATATCCTCCAAAAAATCAGCGTAGTCCGTTGCATTCTCTTTTGATTTTTCTCCGATAAACTCTACACAATAGGTCACTTCATCAGGACTGCATTCTTCAAATTCATAGAGCACCCTCCCTGTCCGGACAAGTCGATAGCCTTTTTCGGACATTTTGTTTAACCATTTTGCCTGTGCATTTAGCAATCCACCAAAGAAGCGATAACATTTTTTACTCATACTGCACCTCCAATAATTTCACTTGCAATGCTTACAAGTTCGTTTAGTCTTGCAAGCTCTTTTTCTGCAATTTCTTTTCCCTGTGCTGTAATGTGGTATTCTTTTTTTCTTCCCTCACTATCGCCATAAGGTTCAATCCACTTCTTGTCCTGCAAAGAGTTTAATGCTCCATATAAAGTGCCTGCGCCTAGGGAAAGCCGTCCGTCTGTTTTTTCTTCAATAAACTGCATAACAGCGTATCCGTGTTTTGGCGTATAAAGAGAAAGCAAAATATAAAAGGTGACTTCTGTAAGCGCACCACCTTTTGCATTATCGCGCATGGTTTGCCTCCTTGTTACGGTTACTGTAATAAATATATCACTAACCGTAATATTCGTCAAGCAGACTCAGGAAAATTATATAATGGGTGTGTGAAAGAAGAACAGTCTGCTCTCTATTTGGTTTGTTGTTCGGCGTGTCGTGGTGCTGAGAATTGCTAGGGGTCGATTGAACATTCGTTTTGGTCATTGTACCTCCTGTCTGTTCGATAACTCCTCGGTGAAGTTATGTAAAGCACGACACGCCGTTGCTGTTCGCACCATCAGGTGCGAACCATGAGCAGGGTTTGGGGTGGGACCGCGTTTGCGAAGCGCAGCGCAGCAATGAAAGCCCCAGTGGGGCTTTTAAGCGGCAGCGCGGTCTGCGATAGCAGATGGAGGGGCGTTGCCCCGACAAGCGCTACCCCAACAAGATCACTTCGGAAATGCAGACGCATTGTAGAAGTGAAGTCCCGGATGGACAGGAAATTTTCAAGGTACAACTCCCGTAAAAGAAAAATACCACCCTGCAAGACAGGCGAAAAATTTTGTCGGGTGAATCGGCGGCAAAATGAATCGGGTGTGTTGCGGAGCGGTAAATCTTTCAGGGAAAATCCACGGTGAGGCAGCGTTCAAAATGAACACGACCACATCTTGTAGAGGGTTTCAAACCAATCCACAAGAACGGTGGAATTTAGAAGAAAAATACCACAGTATGTAGAATGCGTCAAGAGGATTTTGAGAGATTTATGCCAGTAAAGTGGAGAGAGTAGGACTTATTTTATCGTGCAATCCCTGCCTTACCCAAAGTATAACAGGAGAACCGCAGACAGTACGGATGAAAAATCGTGAAGCAAGATGAATTTTTTGGATTATCATAAATAGCACGACTTTTTGACCGACAACACAAATTTTTGCACCCTTATTCCGTGGGATTCTCTTTATAATAAGAACAGAAATCAAACGGAAAAAGGAGATGTGGATGATGCAAGCAACAAACCTGAAAACGAATCATCTGACCCAGCCTCTCGGCATAGATGCCGGGACGCTGTTTTTATCGTGGCAGTGCGCCGAAGGCGTGCGCCAGACCACCTACGAAATCGAAGTGACCGCCGGAGCTGAAACGCTGTGGGCAAGCGGAAAGATCTTGAGCAGTGTGATGCACACCGAAACGCCCACCCCTGTGCCGCCCAAGACGCAGGGACAGTGGCGCATCCGGCTGTGGGATGAAAACGACCAGCCCGGTGCGTGGAGCGAAGCCGTCTTTGAAACGGGTCTGCCCTTTGCCGACTGGCAGGGCGTGTGGGTCTGCCCGGAAACGGAAGAGCCGGATATCGATTGCACCGATGCAATCAACGCCTTTGCAAAGCCCAACTGGGAGCAGAAGCAGGTGGCACTGGAAGCCTCCGGCAAAGGGCAGGCGCAGCCGTATCAGCCCCACCGTCCGGCAAGCTATCTGCGCAAGGTGTTCACAGCCCCGGCAGGAGAAAGCAAGCGGCTGTATATTACCGCCAAGGGTCTATATACGGCATGGCTGAACGGCAAGCGGGTCGGCGATATGGTGCTTGCTCCCGGCAGCTTTACCGCAGACAAGCACCTTGGGGTACAGACCTACGATGTGACAGGGCTTGTTCATCCCGGCGAGAATGAACTGCTCATCGCACTGGGCGATGGCTGGTACCGCAGCACTTCCGGCGTGGATGGTGACCGCGACCTGTTCGGCAAGGAACTGGCTGTCCTGTTCCAGCTGGAAGTGGATGGCAAGGCGGTCTGCGTTTCGGACGATGCCATGGAAGCAACCCAGTGCGGCCCCGTCCGCCAGAACGATCTGCAGCAGGGCGAAGTGTACGATGCCCGGCTGGAAGGAGAACTGACCGGCTGGCACGGCGTGAAGACTGCACCCAACACGCTCCCCCTCATTGGCATGAACACCGTGCCCATCCGGGAACAGGAAGCCTTTGCGGGCAGGCTGTTCCGCACACCCAATGGAGAAACGGTTCTGGATTTCGGGCAGAATATGGCAGGTTATGTAGAAATGAAGCTGACTGCCCACGAAGGTCAGAAAATCCGTCTGCTCTGCGGCGAAACGCTGGACGAGAACGGCAACTTTACGCAGGAGAACTTTCAGGACCGGAACCGCCACAAAGAGGGCGGCACGGCACAGATGCTGGAACTGATCTGCAAAGAGGGCGAAAACCACTATAAGCCCAGTTTTACCATCATGGGCTTCCGGTACGCAAAGGTGGAAACGGACATCGACCTGACCGGCGCAGAGTTTACCGCCCATGCCGTCTATTCGGAGATGCCGGTGACCGGCAGCTTTGGGTGCGGCAATGCGGATGTGAGTCAGCTGGTGCAAAACAGTGTGTGGAGCCAGAAGGGAAACTTCTGCGATATCCCCACCGACTGTCCTACCCGTGAGCGTGCCGGCTGGACGGGCGACATGGGGGTGTTCATTGAAACCGGTCTGACCCTGATGGATTGCTACCCGGTGGTGGAAAAATGGCTGGCAGAATGCCGCCTGAACCAGTACCCGGATGGGCGCATGGCAAACATTGCCCCGCCCACCAGCCGCCCCGGTTATATGACCCCCATGCTCTGCATGTCGGCGGGCTGGGGCGATGCTGCCATTCTGGTGCCCTACGCTCTTTATCAGCGTACCGGCGACCGCAAGATCCTGGCAGACAACTACGAGATGATGCAGAAGTGGTATGCGTTCCTGCTGGGTCGTGCCCAGCAGACCACCGAGGAGCAACAGACCGGCGAGTACGCCAGATATACCGTCCTGAACGGTCTGGACTACGGCGAATGGTGCGAGCCGGGCATCACCCCCATGCAGGCGATGATGAACCCCCGCAAAAGTGTGGGTACGGCGTATCTGGCTTATTCCGGGCGGCTTCTGGCAGAAATTGCACAGGCACTGGGCAAGGCAGAGGACGCAGCGCAGTACCGTGACACAGCGGAAAAAGCCCGCCTTGCCTATCATGCCGCCTTTACGGATCATGGGAAGATCACATCCGACCGGCAGTGCGAATATGTCCGTGCCATGGCATTCGGTCTGTTGGATGAAGCTGAGAGCCAGACTGCCGCCGACCAGCTGAACCAGATGGTGCTGGAAAACGGCTGCCACCTGAACACCGGCTTCCTTTCCACGCCCTTCCTCTGTGAGATGCTGGCAAAGTATGGTCATGCGGACACCGCTTACAAGCTGCTGCTGCAGGATACCGCCCCCAGCTGGCTCTATGAGGTCAAACAGGGCGCTACCACCGTCTGGGAAACGTGGACGGGCATTGACACCAATGGACACCCCAGTGAATCGCTGAACCATTATTCCTACGGCGCGATCTGCGGCTGGCTGTTCGGCGGTGTGTGCGGCATCCATCTGGCAGGGGAGATCCTGACCATCGCTCCCACCCCGAACCCTGCACTGGGTTGGGCAAAAGCGGTGTACGATTCCCCGGTGGGGCGCATTGAAAGCGGCTGGCAGTATGCAGGCGATGCCGTGACCTACACCATCACCGTGCCCTGTAATCTGACCGCAGAGGTTGCCCTCCCGGATGGCAGAAACCTGACCTTGCAGCCGGGAACCCATATCCTGTAACGCAAAAAGATTCCCCGCAAAACACAACGCCCCACACCGGAAGGAATAACCGGTGCGGGGCGTTGCTTTTATGGGGTAATGAAGAAGGAAATGATGAGAAAATGGCAGATCAGAATTTTTGTGCAAGGTATTTTGCACTGAGCTGGAAGCTCTTGACAGGGGAATTGTCTACCCAGTTGCGGTGGCTTTCCAGAATGATGGCATCTACATTCACGGCAAGTGCCTGTGTCATCAGGCTGTCCAGATCCATGTTGCCGGTGCCCAGCTCCATACTGTCGGTTTTCAGAATGGGGGTTATGGCACTGCCGGAGAGCCGCGTGCCCCGGTCGTTGATGTGCCACAGCTTCATGCGCGGGCCAAGCCGCTGCATCCACGCCAAGGCGTTTGCACCGCCCTCGGTGAACCAGTAGCTGTCAAACTCAAAGTTGACGAAGGCCGGATCGGTCTCCTCTAAAAGAATATCGTAAGCACGCTTTTCTGCGTTCACAGGACGCAGCTCGCAGTTGTGGTTGTGGTAGAGCAGGTGGATGCCCTCTTTTTGCAGAGTCTCACCCGCCTTGTTCAGGCGTTTTGCCAGTTCATGCATCGCGGCTTCATCGCCGTAATCAAAGCGGTACATCCCGGTGATGACCACATACTCCGTGCCAAAACTCTTTGCTTCCTCGGCCACTGCATGGGCATCCCGTTCCAGACTGCCAAGGTCGGTGTGCAGGCTGACCACCTTCAGGTCGGCTTCCTGCACCAGCTTGTGCCAGTCCAGATTGCCGCCCTTGCCCACCGGCATTCCGGCGGCTTTGGTCAGCAGCTTAACCAGAAATCCAATGGGATGGATCATAAATCCACACAGTTCAATGCCGTCGTACCCGGCGGCTTTCATGGCGGCAAGGGTCTCTTTGGCCTGCTGTTCGTTGTTCAGTACAGTGCCCAGCATAAATTGCTGCACGGCTTTGATGGGCATGATTTACCCCTCCAGTTTGAATGTTTTGCCCGGCGTGATGCCGTTTTCGTTAAAGCTGTCCACGCAGATGTAGTATTCCTGCCCGGCGGTCAGGGTGGAAAGGGTCACTTCGTCTGCATCGTAGACCAGCCAGCTCAGATAGAGCTTGTCGGGTGCAACGCCATAGCGGACATTGCAGCCCTGCGCATTTTCGATGTGCTGCCAGCTGATCTTTGCATCCAGTGCATCCACACGAATCCCGGCGGCTTCTGCCTGTGCAGGCTTTGCGCCCTCGCCGTTGCCGAACACCCGCAGGCCGCTGATGCGCAGTGCCTGTCCGTAGGGCAGCGCACCGCCGGTCACCCGGACATACCGTGCCCGGATGCCGTCCGCAAACTCAAAGTAGCCGTTGGAACACTCCCGGACAACCGTTTCGCGGATCGACCAGTCTGCTCCGTTCACACTGGTCTCTACCATGTAATGGGAAATCTGCGGCCGGGTCTCGATGTGGCGGGTCTTGCGGGTATCGCCGTAGCTGTCGGCTGGGAAGTCCACCACAAGCTTTTCATCTGCCATATTTACCTGAATGGCGCGGATATCACTCTCTTTGCCAAGGTCCACGCAGAGCCATTCGCCCGGCTCTGTACCAGCGGCGCTCCACCAGCTGCGGCAGTCCTCGTTGACGGCCAGTGCCGGGCTGCTGCCCTCGGCAGTGCTGGAAGCCGTGACCGGCTTTTTGTAGCTCAGCAGCATCCATTCCGGCTGCTGGCTGGCGGCATCGAATTTGCCAGCCGGGATGCGGTGCGGGTAATCGGCAAAGTTCTGGTTGCAGTAGAGAACCCCGTCTTTGTCGAACCCGGCAGGGAACAGCCCCACCCGGCGCTCAAAGTCATAGTTGACGGAAATGCGCATGGTAGAGGCGTGCCACCAGTTGCCATAGCGGTCGGCAATGGTGCTGCCGTGGCCTGCGCCGGTGATGAATCCGCCGGGCTTTGCGGAAAACGGGTTGGATGCCTGCCGCACAAAGGGCCCCAGCGGAGAATTGGAGGTGTATACACCATCGGCGTAAGTGTTGTACTGGGTGCCGGGGCAGGCGTATTGCAGGTAATAGAGGCCGTCATGCTTTGTCATAAAGGCACCCTCAATGTAGGGTTTGCCCACGGCGTTGAACATGGCAGTCAGGCTTTCGGCACTCAGGCCGGGGATGTTTGCCATCTGCGGCGGCAGATCCAGCTTGCCGGTTTCCGGGTTATAGAACTGCTTCATGGACTGGTACAGCACGCTGGCTTCCCGGTCCACAATGCCGTTGTTGCCGGGGCGTTCGTAGCCCAGTACGGTTTCATTGCCGAAGATCAGCTCCTGCTTTTCACCGGTGGGGGTCATGGTGTCCGGGTCCATCTCCACGCCGTAGATGGGCGTAGTATTGGAGCAGCCCCAGTAGAAGTACACCCGGCCATCATCATCGCAGAACAGATCCGGGTCCCAGAAAGCAAAGGGCGCAGATACTTCGGTAAACGGCTCGGTCAGGGGGTCAGAGGTGCGCAGAATGGGACAGTTGCGCTCCTTGCGGCTGGCGCAGAAGTACAGGAAATCGCCCACCTGCCGCACATCGGGGGCATAATCGTAGATCAGCAGATCCGGGTCTGCATGGAAGTCCCAGTGCAGCAGGTCGTCCGAATACCAGAAGCCTGCCGACATGGAAACAAAGAGGTAATATTTGCCCTTGAAGGATACCAGCGTGGGGTCTGCACCCTCCCGGAAACCTGCTGTACGGGGGCCTTCCTTCATGTGCTGGTAACGGTAGCCCAGATCAAGGGGGTTACAATAGGTTTGTTTCATCGAATCACTCCTTGGAAATGCCCTGCAATACACGGTTCAGCTGCTTGATGTCCTCTTCCGAAGCGCCGGCCTGCATCAGCATGGATTCAATGGTCATCCGCCGCATGGCGCGCTCCATCATCGCCACCAGAGCCGGGTTGTCCTTCACGGCGGCGGCAACATCTCCGCGGGCAGCGGCGGCTTTATCAGAGATCTGCTTCAGGATGGGACCAACTTTGGGGTCTGCTGTGGCGGCAGCCATGTTGTCCTTGACCGACCAGCAGCTTTCGTCCAACTCGCCGTCAAACCAGTTGGTCACGTTCTTGCGGTTGTCCATAGCATAATCCGGGTTGGGAGCGTCCACCTTGTTCACCAGGATCACGCTGCTGTGCTCACCGGAGCGTGCCTCAATGCTGTGTTTGCCGGTGATGGGCAGCTGGAAGGTGAACACCTTGTCGCCCTTACGGGTCTCCACCAGCTGACCGTCCTTGTACAGCGAGACCTCCGGCAGATTGGAGTAGACCTTGATCTCAGTCACATCCTCGGCGCGGTCTACATAGCGGCTGCCGCACAGGTGCACGAACGGCTCCTTGCTCCAGTAGGCCTTGTAGAGATAGAAGGGGTCTTTTTTGAGCTTGCGGTCAAAGGTGACAAGGCCCTTCTGGTTCTCGCCGTGCTTGCCGCCCTCATCACGGCCATCGGCGGCAAAATCAAACATATTCCACACATGGGTCGCCCACAGCCACGGACGAGCGGCGATCATCTTTGCGATATGTTCATGGTAGACGCACTGATAACTCTCGGTGTAGTCGCCCTTTTCCGGGTGGCTGCTCTGGTACTGGGGGTTGGCATCTGCGCCGTACTCCGAAAAGCCGATGCAGCGGTCAGGGTAATCGGCGTGGTACTTGTCAAAGAACTCGTCGTTCTGCTCCAATTCGCCCAGATACCAGCCGAAGTAGAGATTATAGCTGTTCACATCGGGAATTTCCAGAATGGGACTGGTGGTCTCCAGCATAAACACGTTTGCCATGGTGGTCTTGCGGGTGGGGTCCAGCTTGTGCGCCAGCTCGTTCAGCATACGGTGGTTTTCCAGCAGATCCTCGTTGACAGCAGAAGCAGCGGTGATCTCGTTGGACAAGCCCCACACGGCAATGCAGGGGTGGTTGTAGTTCTGGACGATCAGCTCTTCCATCTGGGTCAGGGTGTTGGCACGGCCGTTGGTCATGTGCATGGTGATGTAGGGGATCTCTGCCCAGATGACAAGACCCTTTTCATCACACAGGTCGTAGAAATACTGTGCGTGCTGATAGTGTGCCAGCCGGATGGTGTTGGCCCCGATTTCCAGAATGAGGGCAATGTCCTCCTCCATCATTTCGTTGGTCAGGGCATTGCCCGCACCCTTACGGTCCTGGTGGCGGGAAACACCGCGCAGCGGATATTCCCGGCCATTCAGGATAAAGCCCTTCTGGGGGTCGATCTCAAACTTGCGGCAGCCGAACCGGGCGGAAGTCTCCTCACCATTGTCCAGCTTGGCAGATACGGTGTAGAGGAAGGGGTCGTCCACGCCATCCCACAGATGGGCGTTGTCCAGCGTGAAAACAACCTTTGCAGTGCTCTTTTCCACCGGGGCGGTGAGGGTTTGACCCTCCAGTGCAAAGGTCACGTTCTGTGCGCCCACCACGGCGGCTTCCACGGTGACCTCGGCGGTCTTGGCAGCAAGGTCGGTGACGATGGGGGTCACCTTCAGTGCCGGTGCGCCATGAGCGGGCAGGGCAAAGTGCTCTGCCGGGACGATATGCAGGGTCACATCCCGGTAAATGCCGCCGTAGAAGGTAAAATCGGCTTTCTGGGGATACACGGTGTCGTTGTCGCGGTTGTCCACGGAAATGGCCAGCAGATTTTCCTCTTTGAGGTGGTCGGTCAGGTCTACCCGGAAGGTGGAGTAGCCGCCCTTGTGCTCAGCCAGCTTTTCACCGTTCAGGTAGACGGCGGCGGTCATAGCTGCGCCGTCCAGCTGCAAAACAGCCTTGCCGCCTGCCGGGATGGCGGGCTTTGCCAGGGCCAGCGTATACCAGCAGGTGCCGCGGTAGTAATCGTTGCCGCCGTCCTGACCGTCCACTGCGTTCCAGGTGTGGGGCAGAGCAATGGCCTCACCCATAACAGCGGTGGGGATGCCGGGATTCTCCTTGGTAAAATGCCAGTCGCTCTGATTCAACAGGATGGTCTTGCTCATGGTAAAAACTCCTTTATAAAAGATGGATGGAATCAGCAAAGACCGAAAGAGCGTATGAGCCCTTTCGGTCTTTGCAGGGTGTTACTGCATCTGTTCTGCAATTACTTCATGACGAAGGGCTTCTTTCTTATCTGCGATGCGTTTCTGGACGTTGACCATTTCTTCCTTGGTCAGCGGGCAGCCCAGCATGGCGATCAGGGTGATGGCCCAGCCCAGCATGGGCAGACCGAACTTGATGGCAAGGGTCATCCAGAAGATGCCGCTGGTGTAGGGATCTGTGGGCTGGGGCATGGTGGTGGTGTAACCCAGAAGGGCGACCGCACCGGTGGCGATGACAGCAGCCACCGAGGTGATGAGCTTGTCCACCAGACTGTAAGTACCAGAAACGACAGCCGGGATATAGCGGCCGCTGCGGTCCAGCTCGTAGTCAATGGTATCGGCCATGTAAGAAGTGTTGGAGGTGGTAATGCACATCATGGAACCATTCTGCAGCAGAGTCAGCAGGACGTAAACGATCATGTTCCAGCTGCCGATCACACCGATCTGACGAGTGTCGGTAAAGATGAAGAACAGGAACAGCACAGAGGCGATGGCCATGCTGACGCAGGTCCAGGTCACGATGCCCTTCTTGCTGCCATTTTTGCCCACATACTTTGCACCGAAGGCCGCAAAGAAGATGGAAGGCACCATGCTGATCACGCTAAGGGTGGTAGCAAGACCCATGTTGCCGATGAGGATGCCGTTCAGCATCGTGTTGATGATGGCCTGGCTGCCTACCTGCTGTGCCAGCTTATCGGAAGCGTTGGAGGCGATGTAGCACTGCAGGGGCTTGTTGTGCTTGAGCACCTCAAGAATATCCGCAGTTTTCAGCGGCTCGTGTTTTTTGCTGGTGCCCTCGAAGGTTTCGGGCTTATCGTAGGCGGAGATACCGGCGCAGACGATCAGGGTGCCGATACCGGCAATGATCAGCACGATGGTGCAGACCGTGCTGAGGAAGTCCTGATTAAAGGTGCCGCCGCACTTGGGCAGGATGACGGTGTAGATCAGCATGCTCATGCCCATGGGCACGGCGTAGTTCAGTGCAGTGGTCCAGACACCGATGGTGGGACGCTGGCGGGGATCGTTGGTCATAATAGCCGGCAGGGTCTGGGCGGTCATGTTGGTGACGGTATAGCCGATGATGTAAATAATGTAGGTCAAAACGAACACCGGCAAGCCGAAGCCCTTGCTGGAGCACAGGTTGAACATACACAGCAGGCCGACAGCCTCGATCAGGTAGCCGCTGATCAGCAGAATGCGCAGCTTGCCGAAACGGGTGTTGACGCGGTCGTAGATGAACGCCAGCATCGGGTCGGTAAAGCCGTCCAGAATGCGGGCCAGCATCAGGATGAGACCGACGGTTGCGGTGGTGATGCCGTAGCCGATGCTGGCAGAATAACTGGCCATACCGATCAGGGAATAGACGCTCATGCCCACAAAAGCGTTGCAGGCGTAACAGATGATCTGCCAGAGCTTTGCACGGCGGTACTGGACGCCGTCTGCTTCACTGGCACTGGGTTTCTTTTGGAACATAATGATTTTCCTCCTTTTTGTGTGAACGGAGTTCCGCTTTTTCTGACACCAGAATAACAGAATGCAACAGCCACCGCCGGATGAAAAACGATAGTTAAGGATAAAAATTCGTGCAATAATTTGTGATGCGTGAATTTGCGTCCGCCTTCACGATTTATTGTCCCATAGGGGCAAAACAGGTCTGCTACAATAGCCTCAACAAGCAACACGCAGGAAGGGAGAACCATCATGCAGAAATTTGAAAAAGGCTTTTTCATCGGTGCTGCAACAGCAGCCCATCAGGTAGAGGGCAACAATACGAAGAGTGACTACTGGGCACAGGAGCAGCTGCCCCATTCCAGCTTTACGGAGCCAAGCGGCATTGCCTGCGACCATTATCATCGGTACGAAGAAGATATCAAGCTCTTGGCCGATGCCGGGCTGAACGCCTACCGCTTTTCTATCGAGTGGGCACGGGTAGAGCCGGAGGAAGGAACGTTCGACCCGGAAGCCATCGAGCATTACCGCAAGGTGATCGCCTGCTGCAAAGCGCACGGTGTAGAGCCTATCGTCACCCTGCTGCACTTCACCAGCCCGAAATGGCTCATCTGCAAGGGCGGCTGGGAAACCGAAAGCACCGTAGAGGATTTCAAACGTTATGTGACCTATGTGATGGAACAGCTGGGCAGCGAGCTGCGCTATGTCTGCACCATCAACGAGGCCAATATGGGCTTGCAGCTGGCCGCGATCTCCAAGCGGTTCCGTCTGATGGCAGAACAGGCCGCCAAAAATGCCGCAGCGGCCGGAAAGTCTGCCGAGGGCACGGTGCAGGTGGGCATGAACTTCCAGAAGATGATGGAAAACATGAAGTATGCCGCCATGGAGAATGCACAGGTGTTCGGCACACCCCAGCCGCAGATCTTTGTCAGCGAGCGCACCCCGGAAGGTGATCTGCTGGTGCTGCGTGCCCATGCAGCCGCACGGGATGCCGTCAAAGCCATCTGCCCGCAGGTCAAGGTGGGCCTGACCCTCTCGCTGCACGACTTGCAGGCACAGCCCGGCGGCGAAGCCTTTGCCGAGGCCGCATGGCAGGAGGAGTTCACCCATTATCTGCCTTATATCAAAGACGATGATTTTCTGGGTGTGCAGAACTATACCCGCACCCTTTACGGCCCGCAGGGGCAGCTGCCGGCACCGGAGGGCGCAGAACTGACCCAGATGGACTACGAGGTCTATCCGCAGGCACTGGAACACGTCATTCGCAAGGTGGCAGAGGAATTCAAGGGTGACCTGATCGTGACCGAAAACGGCATTGCCACCGCCGATGATACCCGCCGTGTGGCGTTTATCCGGCAGGCGCTGGATGGCGTGCAACACTGCATCGCCGACGGCATCCCGGTGAAGGGATACTTCCATTGGAGCCTGATGGACAACTTTGAGTGGCAGAAGGGCTATGCCATGCAGTTTGGACTGATCGCCGTGAACCGCGAAACGATGGAGCGGACAGCAAAGCCCAGCCTTGGGGTGCTGGGTAGTTACACAGAAAGATAAGCTGCAATAGCAAAAAAACAGGCTGCGGAAGATGAACCGCTCCCTGTCAAGTAGACAGATGAAAAAACAAAAAGTTTTCTCCAGGATCTCAGATAGGAGGTCCTGGTTTTCTTTTATGCAGCATCCAGCAAACTGCGGTAGTCCATAGGTGCGAGGCAATTTAGACGATGCTGACGCCGTTGGTAGTTGTAGTAATGAATGAATTGTCCTACCGCATCCACAAGCTCTTCATAGGTTTCAAAATGGTTGAGATAATACATTTCACACTTCAGAATGCCCCAGAATCCCTCCATCGGGCCATTGTCAATACATCTGCCAACACGGGACATGCTTTGCCGCATTCCCTGTTTTTCCAGCATATCCTTGAACTGCTTGCTCGTGTACTGGAATCCCCGGTCACTGTGAAATAATGGGTGTGCATCCGGGTACTTCTGGATTGCCAAATCAAAGGTTTCAAATACGAGTTGGTTGTTGTTGTGCCTGCCAATTGCAAAGGAAACGATATCTCTGCCCTTCAAGTCCAGAATGGCACTGAGATAGGCTTTTCCGCCCTCAGAGCCATATTTCATTTCTGTAACATCGGTGCACCATTTCTCGTTTACGGTGTTGGCCGTGAATTCTCTGTTCAGAATATTCTCGGCAGTTACTTCGGGGGTGGATCTCTGATAAGCAGGACGCTTTCTGCGGATGACAGCAAGCAGGCCGACAATATGCACCAACCGATAAAAACGTTTCAGGTTGTACTGTTTTTCATGGGTAGCGTTATACTCGTCCGCAATTCGGCGGTAGCCATAGGTTCCGTTGTGTTCGGCATAGATCAAGCCAATATCATGCAGCAAAGCCTCGTTCTCAAGCTCGCTGCTGCTCTTGGTTCGGTGTGCCCATTTATAATAACTGGAACGATTCAGGTTCAGAATGTCACAAGTCTCGGTTATTGCATACCCCTCTTCGTGCATTTTCTGAACACAAATGTAGAGATATTCCTGTCTTACTCCGCTCAGCGCCACCTCCTTTCAAGTTCCTTGAGTTTTTTTAGCACTGCATTCTCCGTTTCCAATCTTCTGTTTCGGGCTTCCAGCATCCGGTTCTCGGCGCGCAGTTTCTCCACTTCTGTCATCTCAGATTCGGCCTTACGCTTACCACGCTTGTCTACCAGACCTTCCGCGCCTTTCTCGTTGTACTTCCTGACCCATGAATAGATTTGCTGGTAACTCACTCCGTACTTCTCAATCGTGGCAGTGTAGTCATTTCCATGCTCGATGCAGTAGCTGACAATTTCAATCCGTTCCTCGTATGTCGTAGTCCGTCCTTTGGTCATATAGATATCACTCCCTCGGCCTCTGCTGGGCCGTAATTCCTTATGACCATTATACATCTTAATCCAGTTTTGCAACTGTGTTCTTGATGAAATTCCGTACTTTTTACAGATTGCTGCCTGACTTCCTTCTCCGCTGAGGTAAGCGTTTACTGCTGATTTCTTTAACTCTCGTGGATAGTTTCTGTGCCCTGTATGTTCAAAACCATCTATGCCAAACGTTTCGTGTTTCCTGATCCAATCCTGGAATGTCTGTTGGCTTACGCCTAACCGTTTCGCTTCTGCTCCCTGACTTGTTTCTCCCCGTTGGTATCGCTCCACAGATTGGATGATCTCTTCTGGTGTCCGTTTTGACATAATAATGCTCCCCATAGTGTAGTCTCGAATTTTTGTTATTTCGAGTGTCTACTCTATGGGGAGCATATCAAGATGCTTCTTGCAGCCTGTTTTGGCTCAGCGGGAAAGATGCAGACCATGGACACCATCTGCAACCACGGCGGCGATCACATCAATTTGTTTTTGTGCCAGTTTTGCGTCGGTGTTCAGAAGCCCGGAAAGACCGTTCATTACAAAAATCAGGATCGCACCGACATTTTCATATTGGGATGGTTCCATGTTTGCGAGTTTGATTTGTTCCAGAATCGCATCACGCAGATGCTGTGTAAAGCGGTTCATCGCGGATGCAGGAACGACACCGAGGTAATCGGTCGCCTGCTGGAGAGAAGCAAACATCTCCTGCACAAAGGCCTCCGGCGCATCCAGCAGCTGCTGTGCGCCGCCCATATTGTCGCAGACGAGCTGGACCGTTTGCCGCTCCATTTCGGCGGTGAGGGCATCCAGCGTTTCATAGTGGGAATAAAAGGTCGTTTTGTTGATCTCGGCCCGTTCGGCAATTTCTTTGACCGTGATCTTTTCGATCGGCTTCTCCCGCAGCAGGGCAACAAACGCTTTCTGAATGGCACGCTTCGTTTTTTTGACCCGGATATCCATAGAATTCCTCCATCAATTGATTTCATAAAGGGTGCTTAACCAACGCTTTGAACGTGATTCGTTGCTTAAACACCGGATACGCCGGAAACTGCTGATTGCGGCCCCTGCGGCGCAGTGCTATTATAGCACCATGGAGATGGATAAGCAACTCACAGTTGAGTATTTGAGAATGAAACATCAAGTGGAGGCATTTTATGGATTTTAACAGTGTCAAAGGTAAAGTGGCCATCGTCACCGGCGCAAGCCGTGGCATCGGCCGGGCTATTGCCGAGTGCTTTGGCGAAAACGGCATGAAGGTGGTCTGTGCAGCCCGCAGTGCAGAGCAGGGGCGGGCTGTGGCAGATGGCATCTGCGCCAAGGGCGGCGATGCCATCTTTATCCAGACCGATTGCAGCAAGGCTTCTGCCATCAAAGAACTGGTGGATAAGACGGTGACGCACTACGGCAAGTTGGATGGCGTTGTCAGCAACGCAGGCATCGGCATGGGCGGCACACCGCTGCATGAGTATGAGGTAGAGGATTACGAGAAGATCTTCTCCCTGAACAGCGAGGGTGTCTTTGCCGGGATGAAGTACGGCGCAGAGGCCATCCTCAAGAGCCACAGCGAAGGCGGATTCCTCATCAATGTGGCATCGGTGGCGGGTCTTGTGCCCCAGCGTGGACAGGCGCTGTACAGTGCCACCAAGTTCGGCGTGGTCGGCATGACCCGCGCAGCGGCGCTGGATTACGCAGAATACGGCATTACCGTCAACGCCATCTGTCCCGGCTACACCAGAACCAGCATTTTCGGGGATGCACCGGCTGCGGCCATGGACTTCTTTGCAGCCGACTGCCCGGCAAAGCGGATGGGCGACCCGGAGGAGTGCGCTGCATTGGCACTTTTCCTTGCCAGCGGTCTGGCACGGTACATCACCGGTGCAGCCATCCCGGTGGACGGCGCACTGTCTGCCGGACACCAGAGCATCAGCAGCTGGAAGCACCCGGAAATTTTGACCGGCGGCAAGCTGAACAGCCAGAGCACGATTGCAGCACTGATGGAAAACGAGGCCGCAAAAGCCATCGTGGAGCAGTACCTGCCCGGTTTTGCCGACAACCAGCAGGCAAAAGCTGCCTACGGCATGACATTTGGCAAGATCGGCCCTATGCTGGGTCTGCCGGAAACGGCGCTGAAAGCACTGCTGGATGCGCTGGACAACCTGTGACCGAAGCAGCTCGGAAAGCTCCCTTGACAGGGGCTTTCGTTTTGCCTGCGTGCGGTTGATTTTTGGGAGGAGACCATGAAAAACGAAGCACTTTTCCGTACCGGCTCTGTCTGGAAATCCATCATTTCCATGGCGGTGCCCTCCATTATCATTATCCTTGTCATGGTGCTGTACAACATGGCGGATATGTTTTTTGTGGGCTGTCTGGGCGATACCGCACAGGTGGCGGCGGTCTCCGTTGTGGGACCGGTGTTTTCGATCCTTTCGGCAGTAGCGACCATGCTTGGCGCAGGCAGCAGCGCCATCATTGCACGCTGTTTTGGCGCAGGCGAGATCGAGCAGGGCAAGACCTGCTCCTCGCTCTGCTTCTGGAGCAGCTTTTTTCTGGGCGTTCTGGTCAGCATCGGTCTGCTGGTGAGCAGAGTGCCGCTTCTGGGGGTGCTGGGCTCAAATGCAGAATTTTTTCCCTATGCAGAGCGGTATCTTCAGGTCCTTGCACTGGGTGCGCCGCTTTTTATCCTGTCCAACAGCATGGCGATGCTGGTGCGTGCAGAGGGCGCAGTAAAAGAAGGCCTGATCGGCAATCTTCTGGGCACGCTGGTCAACTGCATTTTTGACCCGCTGTTCATTCTGGTGCTGAACTTCGGCGTCAGCGGTGCGGCTGCTGCCAGTGTGCTGGGCAATCTTGTGGCAACGGGCTGCTATCTACGCTACATCGTCAAACACGGCACGGTGCTGACCATTGATCTCCGTCCTGCCCTGAAAAAACCGCAGATGCTGGGTGAGATGCTGGCCATTGGTCTGCCCAACGGGATCAGCAGCCTGCTGGCAGGGTTTGCCTCCTCCTTCAGCAACCGGCTGCTGGTGACCCACGGCACGGCGGCGGTCGCAGCCATGGCGGCAGCGGGCAAGACGACCATGATCATCAGCATGATCGCCATGGCGATCTGCATGGGGTGCCAGCCGCTTCTGGCGTACAGCTACGGCGCAGGCGACACGAAGCGCCTGAAGCAGCTTTTGAAAGATCTGATCCTGCTGACCGTTGTTTTTGGTGTGCTTGCCGGGGCAGCCAGCTTTGCCGGACGCAATGCCTTGATCGGGATGTTCATCAAGGAAGAAGGGGCGTTCCGTCTGGGGACGCAGCTGGTGGTCTATCTGGTGCTGGGCAGCCCGGTGATCGGTCTGACCTATCTGGCAACCAGCCTGCTGCAATCCGTAGGCAGGGCAAGTGGTGCGGTGGTGCTCTCTCTTTTGCGGCAGGGGCTGCTGCTGATCCCGCTGCTGTACCTGATGAATGCGCTTTGCGGGGTGCAGGGCATTGCGGCGGCGCACCTGATGGCAGACGTGGGCGCTGCGGTCATCTCCGCAGGCATCCTGCTGCACTGGCTCCGGGCATCGGTAGAAAAAACGGCAGAAGTATGATATACTGTTTCCATCAATGAGCCGGAGGGATTAGGCATGGATGTTCTCCAGAATATGATGCTGTTTTCCGAGCTTGTCAAGTGCGGCGGAAATGTATATACATGGTGCTATGATGCACAGGGAAAACTCTTGCGGAGCAACTGCCCGGACGAGGCATTTCTTGCCAGTGCATTTGAACTGTTCGGCTGCAAACAGCGGATGCTGGAGCATGGGGATCGGGACGATGTACCTGTTACCTTGGGAACGGCATTGGGTCTTTTGTGGGGCGCAGCCTTTGAAAAGGAAGAGGGAAACCTGAAGCGTGTCTGGGTCATCGGGCCGGTGTTCTATCAGGATGTGACAATGCGCGGGATCGAGGAAGGGCTGAAATATTACAGCAAGCTGGAGATCAGTGTGGCATGGACGATCCAGCTTTACAAAGTCCTTGAAAAAGTTCCTACCCTGCAAAACACCATTATGAACCGCTATCTGCTGATGATGCACTACTGCCTGACCGGGCAGCGGCTGGAACTGAGCAGTGTGAACAGCAGTGCAGCACAGGACGAACGGCTGAAAAGCGATGCCATTCCCCATGACCGGCATAAGATCTGGATGGCGGAGCAGGGAATGCTGCAAATGGTCCGCACCGGAGACCTGAATTACAAGCAGGCACTTTCCAACAGCATGAGCATGAGTGCAGGCGTGCCGGTGCAGAGCAGCGATGTTCTGCGCCAGAGCAAGACTTCCATCATCGTGTTTACCTCGCTGGTGTGCCGTGCCGCCATTGAGGGCGGTCTTTCCCCGGAGGAGGCGTACGCGCTGGGGGACAGCTACATTCAGACGGCGGAAGCGGCAAAATCGTTGGATGAACTGAGCCCGCTTGCAATGATGATGTACGATGATTTCATTCGGCGTGTCCACAAACACCGGACGAACCCCAACCTCAGTATGCAGATCCAGAAATGTGTGGATCATATCGAGATGAATCTGGACAAAAAGATCGTGGCGGAAGATCTTGCCGCTCTGGTGGGCTACACGGAATACTACCTCACCCATAAATTCAAGGAAGAAACGGGTCTGAGCGTCACGAACTATGTGAAGTTTGCAAAGGTCGAACGCGCGAAGGTTCTGCTGAAAAGCACAACGCTCAGCGTCCGGGAAATTTCCGAGCAGCTTGGCTTTGCCACCCGCAATTATTTCAGCGCAGTCTTTCAGCAGGTCACCGGAAAAACACCGATGGAGTTCCGGGAAACATAAAGCAGAACAGGCATCCTGCGATACCATTTTGGCGGTATCGGACAGGATGCCTGTTTTGCTTTGAAGAAGAAAAATGGGGGAAAATAGCTCAGTTAAGGAACTTCTCGTTCAGGGTCACGCCAAAGTCGCGGGCAATGGCGCGCAGGTCATCGTCGGTGATGGTCTGCCGGATGATGCCGCCGCCCATGGAGAGCACCTTGACGTAGATCTCAGCACTCTTTTCGATGGTGTGGGCAAGACCAAAGGTGATGTCAAAGTCCGGACCGGAGGCAAACAGACCGTGCTGCGCCCAGATGGCTGCCTGATAGTGCTTCATCAGCTCACTGGTGGCCATGGCAATGTCCGCCCCGCCGGGCACCATCCAGGGGCAGACACCCACACCCTCCGGGAACACCACCGGGCACTCGGTGGCGCTCTGCCACAGGGCACGGGTGAAGTCCCGGTCGGTCAGGGGCAGGATGTAGGTCAGGGCAATGACGTTGGTGGCGTGGCAGTGGTAGATGACACGGTTTGCGCCATTGGTGGCAGCCTTGCGGACGCTGTGGTTCATAAAGTGGCTGGGAAACTCGCTGGTAGGCTTTGCACCGCCCTCCAAGCCCCAGACGATGCGCCAGCTGTCGCCCTTGTCGTTGATCTCCACAATGCCGATGCTGTGGACAGGGTCCGGCTCCACATTGCGAAAAAACTTGCCGGAGCCGGTGGTGATAAAGTACTCCCCGGCCAGGTTGTCCGCCTGCACACCCATGTTCACCCACTCCCGTGGCTGCGGGTCAAAGAAGGGGCGGCACTGTGTCACTTCCTCCTCCTTCATGCGGTAGGTCAGGTTGCCGCCGTTGCGCTCGTGCCAGCCCTGCAGCCAGCCATCGTTGCACATCCGCATAAAACCTTTGACGATCTCAATATCCAGAATACCCATCTTCAAACACCTCTCTGTTTTCAAATGCGCTTGCACAGCACATTCTGCTCGTAGTTTTTTACTTCCTCAAACCATGCGCCGTCTACCGGCACACCGTTCCGGCGGCAGTATTCGTCCCAGACCTCCCCAAAGGGCAGGGTCTTCAGCTCCTCCTGCCGCACCATCAGCTCGGTAAACTGGTTGGTGTCCTGCAGCTCCTTCAGTGCTGCATGGGGGGTACACAGGGCAGACAGCAGTGCCTTTTCCACGTTGCGGAAGCCCACCGTCCATGCGGAAATGCGGTTGATGGAGGCATCAAAGTAATCCAGTGCAATGTTCACCCGGCCGTCCAGACCGCCGCAGCGGACGATTTCCTTGCAGATCTCCTTCGTTTCATCGTCGAACAGCACCACATGGTCGGAGTCCCAGCGGATGGGGCGGGTGATGTGGAGCGCGATCTCCGGGAAGAAGGCCAGCAGAGCGGGGATCTTATCGCTGACCACCTCGGTGGGGTGGTAGTGACCGTTATCCATCAGGGGAATGCACTTTTCCCGGTTGAAGGCGGCGTAGCTCAGGGCAAACTCGGCGCTGCCCACGGTGTACGATTCCACACCGATGCCGAACACCTTGCTCTCGATGCAGGGCTTTACCAGCTTGAAGTCGTAAGGCTCGCTCAGGATCTCGTCAATGCTTGCCTTGTAGCGGTCGCGGGGGCCTTTGCGGTCCGCCGGGATGTCCTTGAAGCCGTCGCCTGTCCAGATGTTCATGGTGCAGGGCTGCCCCAGCTCCTCTGCCAGATACTGGCTGATGCGGATGCAGGCCTTACCGTGTTCTACCCAGAATTTCCGGGTCTCCTCGTTGGGGCTGGCAAGGGTCAGCGGGTCGCACTTGGGGTGGGAGAAAAAGGTGGGGTTGAAGTCTGCGCCCAACCCTCTTGCCTTGCAGAAATCTACCCATTTTTTGAAGTGCTTCGGCTCCAGCTTGTCCCGGTCTACCCACGAGTTCTCCTCGTCAAAAATGGCGTAGGAGGCATGGAGATTGATCTTTTTGGTGCCGGGGCAGAGGGACAGCACCTTGTCCATGTCGGCCATCAGTTCTTCCGGGGTGCGGGCACGGCCGGGGTAGTTGCCGGTGGTCTGGATACCGCCGGTCAGGGGCTTGGTGGGGTCGGTATCGAAGCCACGGACGTCATCTCCCTGCCAGCAGTGCAGGGAGATAGGCACGGTCTTTAACCGGGCAATGGCTGCTTCGGTGTCCACGCCAATGGCGGCGTAGCGGGCTTTTGCTTCTGCGTAGCTCATAAAGTTCCTCCTTCAGGAATGCTCATCTGAATCTTCAAATTGCCGATGGCGGTGGCCTCAATGGGCAGCGCCACCACCTGTTTTCCGGTATAGTGGGCGGTCAGCTCGTTCAGGGTGGTGTTCTTTGCGCCGCCGCCTGCAATGTACAGCTTATCCCAGTGCTGCCCGGTGAGGGCTTCCAGTTCCCGGAATGCTTCCCCGTAGCAGTACGCCAGCGAATGATAGACGCTGTTGATGAGGTCGGCATCCGTGGCCGGGGCTTCTCCGGTCTCGGCAAGGGCGGCTCTGATCTCTGCACGCATATCCTGCGGGGCAGAGAACCGGGCTGCGTTCACATCAAAAATGCGGGTGTAGGTGCTGGTTTTTGCCAGCTCTACCATCTGGGCAAAGGAGATGCCCAGATGCTTTTGCACGCACTGAATGATCCACAGACCCATGATGTTTTTCAGGTAGCGGATGTACCCCACGCCGCCCTCGTTGGTAAAGTTTGCACGGCGGCTCTCCGGGCTGGTGATGGGCGTTGCCAGCTTGACCCCCAGCAAACTCCATGTGCCGGAGGAGAGGAACGGCGCATCCCCCTGTTCCATGGGAATGCCCTCCACAGCACTGGCGGTGTCGTGGGTGGCGCACAGCACCACCTTGGTCTGCCCGCCCACCTCGGCGGCGATGTCTGCTTTCAGAGGCCCCAGCACCGTGCCGGGAGCGGTGAGCTTGGGGAACATCGCCTCCGGCAAGCCCAGAGCCTGCAATATTTCCGGGTCGTACTCCTTGGTCTGGGCGTTCACAAGCCCGGTGGAGGTGGCGTTGGTGTACTCCCGCGCCTTTACGCCGCACAGCTTCCACAGCAGGTATTCCGGGATCATCAAAAAGTCCTTGGCCTGCGCCAGCCGCCCGGCTGTTTTGTCGGCATACAGCTGATAAATGCTGTTGAAGGGCTGGAATTGGATGCCGGTGCGTGCATAAAGCGTTTCAAACGGCAGAATGCTGTGCACCTCATTCAGCACAGCCTGCGTCCGGCTGTCACGGTAGGCGTAGACAGGGGAGAGGGGCTTGCCGTCTTTCAGCAGCACATAGTCCACCGCCCAGGTGTCGATGGAAAGGCTCTCAATGACCGGGTACTTTGCAAAGGCCTCCCGGATGCCCTGCTTCACGTGGACGAACAGGCTGTCGATGTCCCATTCCAGATGACCGTCCACCCACCGGACGCTGTTGGGAAAACGGTACACTTCCTCGGTGCGGAGAACGCCGTTCTCCATCCATCCCACAATGTGCCGCCCGCTGGACGCACCAATGTCGATGGCAAGATAGTTTTTGTGCATAATGCGCCTCCTGTGTAGCTTTGACTGCTACCAGTATAGCCCCATGATGCCGCCGATTCCATCCGCAAAGGTGACGCATTTTTTGTGAAAAGTCTACTCTTGCACGGCAAAGGCTGGTGCGCTATACTGAACACAGAAAGAGAGGAATCGGAAAATGCTGACCTACAACATGGATGTGACCCCGGAAAGCGTTTGGAAGCGCACCACCCCCAGCGAAGCAGAGCTGGCACAGCCCTATTACTGCACCGAGGCAGGGGTATTTTACGCCCAGCAGCACTTTTCCACCGCCCGCACCGATAAAGAAAGCTACCTTCTGTTTTACACCCTCCGGGGTGCAGGGCTGATCGAGCAGGGGGAAAGCCATGTGGTGCTCAGCACCGGGCAGGCGCTGCTGCTGAACTGCCGCACGCCGCAGAGCTACTGTACCGCCTCGGGGCAAAGCTGTTGGCATCATTACTGGGTGCATCTGGACGGCGCAGGGGTCGCCGCTATGGAGCCGCTGCTGCTGCCGGGCAAAAAACTGACCCCGGTGCAGCTCACCGGGGTCAAGATGCAGGAATATTTTGAGACGCTTTTAACGCAGATGGAGCGCAGCACCGTGGACAGCATGGTGACCACCGGCTTGGCGCTCCACGAGATGCTGGCCCTGTGCGCACTGAGCATCCTTGCACAGGCTGAAGCCACCAGCGCACGGCAGGTCATTTTGCAGGCGGCGGAGACCCTGCGCAAAAATTACCAGCAGGAACTTTGCCTTGCCGACCTGCTGGCAGAGGCGCACATGAGCAAAAGCTATTTTCTGCGCCTGTTCCGGCGGTATATGGGCACGACACCGTATAATTATCTGGTCAACTTCCGCATCACACAGGCAAAGGAGCTGCTCGTCCTCACCGACCACAGCGTCAGCGAAATTGCACAGGAGGCAGGCTTTGGAGATGCCAGCAATTTTTCTACCCGCTTTGCAAAAGCCACCGGGCAAAGCCCCCTGCAATACCGCAAAAGTGCGCTGAAGCCGCTGGAGGGGGCACGGTGAGCGGAGGAATTGTGTCAAAATGACACAATTCCTCCGGGTGCTTTCATAGAACCATGGAATGTGAATGTTTTGCCCGAAACCGCTACGACAGTGCCCGATACAAGACCCAGCTGAAACGCAATGGTGTGAAACTGGTGTCGGCAACGGAAGTCATTTCGGCTGGCCCGGAGGGCATTATTCTGGAGTCGGTGCTGGAGGGCTATGCCGAATACTACTCGGCTGACCTGTCCGAAAAGGTCGTGCGCGGCATGACCGAGAATGCTCTCAAGGGTATTTAATAATGGCGGCACGATTCCGTTCGGTTACATGATCGATGAGACCCGGCATTACCAGCCCGACCCGTTGTTGGCTCCGTATGTGGAGCAGACGTTCCAGAAGTATGCAGACGGCGCGACCATGACCGACCTGCGGGATTGGTTGAAGGCGCACAACATCAAAAATTCAATGGGCGGGGAGATGTCCTATAACACGATTCAGCGGATGCTGAGTAATCGCCGGTACATCGGCGAATTGCGTTTGCGAGATGTGGTACAGCCCAATGCAATTCCGGCACTGGTATCAGGTGAACTTGTCGGGGTAAGACCCCTCCATCTTGCTACGCAAGACCGTTCTGTCGCTTAAAAGCCCCACTGGGGCTTTCATTGCTCCGCTTCGCTGCGCAAACGCGAACCTGTTCAACAAGGTGCAGGAAAAGCTGGCGAAAAATAAAAAGGCCCCTGCCCGTCATAAGGCAGAGGAAAGCTATCTGCTCACCACCAAGCTGTACTGCGGCAAGTGCGGTGCACTGATGTTCGGAGAAAGCGGCGTCAGCCACACCGGGAAGATGTACACCTATTACAAGTGTGCTGCTGCCAAGAAGAAAAAGACCTGCGATAAAAAGGCCGTGCGGAAACAGTGGCTGGAAGATCTAGTGGTCAACGAGACCATGAAGCTGGTGGAAGATGACGCTTCCATGAATGCCATCATTGCCAAAGTCATGGAATTGCAAAATCAGGAAAGCACAGACCTGCCCATCTACGAAAAGCAGTTGAAGGAAACGGAAGTCGGCATCACCAATATGCTGAATGCCATCCAGATGGGCATTCTGACCAGCTCTACCAAGGAGCGGCTGGAAGCTCTGGAAGAACAGCGAAAAGAACTGCAAGCCCGCATTGCAGAGGAACGGCTGGCTAAGCCAAAGATGAAAGAGGAGTTCGTCCGGTTTTGGCTGCTTCGCTTCCGCAAGCTGGATATGACCCAGCCGGAGCAGCGGCAGGCACTGGTGGATACCTTCATCAATGCCATCTATCTCTACGATGATAAGGTTCTCATTACCTTTAATTATAAGGAAGGTACGGAAACGGTCGCTTTCGGGGAAGCCGTGAAAGCAGAGAAAAGTTCGGATATGAGTGCGCGAGGAGCACCAGATATTGAACGTCAAATCGTAAGATTTGACGTTCTTTTTTATGTAGGAAAGCGGCTGCACACTTTCTGCACACCGTTTGCACATTTGCCCGAATCAGGGGCTTTTCTGCGCAAGGTTTGCACAGCCTGCTTTCCTTTGCATAAAAAGAAGAGAAGTTAGGCGAACAAGGCTCTCGTCAACTCTCTGCGTTCGTCTGCGTCCATCAGCCGGATGGCTTCAAGGATCTCCTTACCGGAGATTTTTGTTGCCGCCGGCTTTTCGTTTTGCCGGGGCTGAGGTGCTACCGGGGTCAGGTCTTGGGAATAGAAGTTCGCTTCGATCTTCTCGGTCAGCTCCAACCGGGGCTTGTCCTGCGTGTGGGCGTAGGTGTCCATCAGGACAGCAGCCGTTGCGTGGCCTGTGTTGCCCTGAACAGACTTGAAGTCACCATCCGACTGCAAGAGCTGGTAGGTGGCACTGGAATGCCGCAGACCATGGAACACGATCTGCTCGAACTCCGGGTGCGCTGACCGCCATTGCCGATACCACTTGGTCAGCAGTTCTGGCGCAATGGGCAAGCCGTCCGGGAGCCGGAACAGTTGCCCGCAGTTATTGTACTTTTCTGGGGCATTCTGCTCGTCCTGCTTGCGCTTTTCAAGCCATGCCAGAAGCTCGGCTTTCAGAGGCTTGGTCATATACAGGATGCGGTTGAACTTCTTGGCCTTGGGCTTTTTCAGGATGAGGGAGGATTTGCTTCCCTCCCGCCTGTCCGGGAAGGTGTGGTAGACCTGATTGGGGTCGAGCTTTTCCAGAGCGTCCTTGTTGGCTCGCTGCATGGTCTTGCTGACTGAGATGGTGCCGCGCCCTTCGGCGGCATCGAAATCCAGATCACTCGGCTGCAAGCCGAGAATTTCGCCCTCACGGAGCGAAAGAATCATGCTCATGTGCACCGCCAGATGCAGGGCAGGGTTCTCGATGGTCTGCAACGCCGCCAGCATCGTCTTTTCATCCCAGATGGTGCGCTCCTCGCTGTTCGCCTTGGGCGCTTCACGGGGCAGGGGAATCTTGTGGATCAAGTCCCATTCCACCGCATAGGAAAATGCGGTCTTGAGCAGCGTGTGGACTTCGTGGATGGAGGTGCTGGACAGCAGCCGCTTCTTTTGCTTGTCGGAAAGCTTCTGTTTCACACCGTGCACATACTGCCCGCAGGGGGTCTTGGCAAGGGTAGCATAGAACTTTTCAATGTCGTAGGTTCGCAGCTCCTGCACCTTGCGATTGCCGATATAGAACTGCTTGGCGAACTCGTAGCCGCCATGGTTGTCAAAGTAGGCCGAGTTGACATCAAAGATAAGCTCGCAGTAGTGGGTGGCATCCGGCTTCAGACCACGGGTGGAAATCGTGCCGTTGGCTTCCATCCGGGCGAACAGGTCAGTGTAGTTGGCGGTTGGCTTTTTGAAATAGACGTTCCATTCTGCGCGGTGGGGAAGAATGTCGGGGTTTCGATAGCTGTCCTTTTCGCGCTCATTGTGCTGCTGGGTGTTGCCAACAGCTTTGTCCGAAACAGCGAGATTTCGGACGCTTGTGCGGTCGATGCCATCGTTTCTTGCCAGAGGGCATCCCTCCTTTCAGGGTTCAGAGGAAGGTGACGGGGGAACGGAGATGCACTTCTGAGGAAGTGTAATAATCCACTATGACACTTTCATCCCTGCGGTCTGCAAAGTGTAGTGGGCTCTTCGAGGACTCTCCGATGGGGAACGTCTCCTGCGGGAGAGTTGCAATCAGGTGCCACATGGCGGCACTTGATTTACAGCCGAACAAGCTGGCGGTCAAAGATTTGCGAATCCCTGCCCACCAGCTCGTCCGGCTTTTTCAACGGGTCATTTTGACCCGTTGATTTGGCAAGCTGTCAATTTGACATCCTGCCAACAACACCCCTATAAAGTGCGTTTTCGGTCAATTGCTGCGTACGTGCGTACGGAGAGAGGGCGGCTGCCGCGTACGCACGTACGCAGCAAAACACCCGAATTCTCCTTTTATGGGGGTCATGTCCTCCAGCCGTTTGGCGTAAGGTCGGGCTGCACAAGGGCTTCGATGCCCACAAAGCCCCGGACACGCCGCCCGGAAGAATTGATGATGTTGTTGGTGGATTCCAGATTGTACCTGCGCTGGTTGGCGATCAGGGCATCGCTGAACCCTCTGGCCTTGATGGCGTTCAGGCTGTTCTCCTCACACCACATCCGGTAGACCTCGTACAGCTCTTTCGAGCTGGTGCAGGCATCCGCCTTCAGGCGGATGTAACCCTCGGATTCGAGGAAGTCGAACACATTGTTGTTGTCCCGCTTCACCAGTTCCCGGTTGCGCTTGGTACGGTCGCTCTCGGTGAACTGAAACCCGTTCTTCACCAGCCGCTGCAACCCCTCAAACGCCCACAGCAGGATATCCTCGACCTCTGCTGCCATCTTCTCGGCAATGTCTGGGTCATCCACACGGGAGAGGGGCTTGTCCTTGGTGGTCAGAATGAGTTGGCGGCGGTAGAAACCGTCCGAGCGGTCATACAGAGCCTGCAAGTCCCCGTTGCTGAACGCCAGCAGACGGGCGTACATCCAGCCCTGATAGCTCTGCTTGCCCTTGCGCTCCAAGTCCATCTGTCCCTGTGCGGTCACGATGGATTTGACATAGTTGGTCTGACGCAGGGCTTCCATCCGCATATCATCGTCCACGCAGAGCAGGGTGTGTTCGAGGTCTGCGTGGGCAAAGCGGTTCTCCGAGATCTTGCCGATGCTGCCATCCTTCATGTTGCAGCCGAACAGCCGGGACAGCACCACGCCGATTTGCGACTTGCCCTCGCCGCCGCTGCCCTTAATGACCATCATGCGCTGTCCCTTGTTGCTGGGGATCAGGCAGTAGCCGATGAACTCCTGCACAGTGGGAATGTCCTCCGGGTAGAGCAGATCGGACAGGAACTGCAGCCAGTGGACGGGCTGGACGGCTTTCGGGTCATACCTGACCGGGAGCCGGTTGCGGACGATCTCCGGCTTGCCCTCCTGAAAGGTGCCGTCCAGATACAGGGTGCCGTTTGCCAGCGCAATGCGGTCGGTGACGGGCGGGAAGTCCTCCACCTGTGCCGCCAGTTTCAGAACATCTACGACATTGCTGACCCGTTTTGCGATATTTGCGCCGATATGGTCTCGCAGCATATCGAAAATTTCACAGCGCAGGTTCATGGTGTCTGTGACCCTGCCTTCCGGGGTGAAAAATGCGCCATTCGAGTAAAGCAGTTGATGGGTGCTCAGAAAATCGTCACAAAACAGGGATTCGTTGAAAAGGCCTTTCTTGATCCATGCAGGGGTAAAATTACTCATAGGCATTCCATCCTTTCGTTGGCGTTACGGAAAAACAATGTGGTCAATTTGACCACATTGTTTTCTGGTAACTGAGGAATCAACGTTTAGCCGTTCTCCCTGCATGGATTTCCTGCCCCCTTCCGGCGGCGTTTTCCGGCTCGCTCTTGCGAGGTCATCACCGGGTATCCCATGCAGACGGTCATGCGGTTTTCAAGGTGCAACGGGCAAAACAGCAATAAAAAAGCCGTCACAAAACAGACCAGCCCTGCCTTCGCTTTTTCTGGAAGGTCATGCTAGTCAGTTATGTAACGGCTGCAAGCCAAGATGTTCAGCCCCGCAGGGG
This sequence comes from Faecalibacterium sp. AF28-13AC, assembly GCF_003478405.1. Classification (NCBI taxonomy): domain Bacteria; kingdom Bacillati; phylum Bacillota; class Clostridia; order Eubacteriales; family Oscillospiraceae; genus Faecalibacterium; species Faecalibacterium sp. AF28-13AC. Next base: position 46,039 of record NZ_QUFG01000012.1, read on the forward strand.
CTGAACGAATATGTAAAAACATGTTATATTCAATTTTTGGGATAGACTACCACAAAAATCGAGCCGTGTCAACAAAAAACTTTGAGGCTACGCCACTTTCGGCAGGGTGCAAGAAAAAACGAGGAAAACTTTGGCAAAAAGAGAGAGGGCTGGACGGTGCCAGCCCTCTTGACAAGGCAACAACAGCCCAAAAGTTTCATTCCCACCCTCAAACCATCTTCATCCCGGTTTCGTCCCGGTTTGCAGAATGCCCTTGCAATCCGAAAGAAGCCGTGCTATAATGCCGCTGTAATTAAATCATAAATCTTCAGGGCAGGGTGCAATTCCCTACCGGTGGTACAGCCCACGAGCCGTAAGGCATGATTCGGTGAAACTCCGAAGCCGACAGTACAGTCTGGATGAAAGAAGATATCAAGTGCAGAACCCGTACGGTCCTGCGCTTGTGGAGGCTGCTCTGGGATGCGTTTGCATTCTGGAGCTTTCTTTTTTGCACAAGGATCCCTTGTGTTTTTTCGGCTTGCCCTGAACGTTTTTGTTCAGGGCTTTTTCTTTTGGAGGCAACACGATGAACGACAAAGACTATATGCGTCTGGCTTTGCAGCTTGCAAAAAAGGGCTGCGGGTGGACATCGCCCAACCCGATGGTGGGTGCCGTGGTCGTAAAAGAGGGCAGGATCATCGGACAGGGCTGGCACCAGAAATACGGTCAGGCTCATGCGGAGCGCAATGCGCTGGCATCCTGCACCGAAGATCCGCAGGGAGCGACCCTGTATGTGACATTGGAGCCGTGCTGCCATTACGGAAAGCAGCCGCCCTGCGTGGATGCGATTCTGGACGCGGGCATTCACCGGGTGGTCGTGGGTTCCGCTGACCCGAATCCGCTGGTAGCCGGAAAAGGAATTGCAATCCTGCGCGCACACGGCATAGATGTGACCGAAAATGTTCTGCAAGAAGAATGCGATGCGCTGAACAAGGTATTCTTCCACTATATCACCACAAAACGCCCCTTCGTTTCCATGAAATACGCCATGACGATGGACGGAAAAATCGCCACATACACAGGCGCTTCCAAATGGATCACCGGGGAAATTGCCCGGAATCATGTTCAACGGCAGCGGCACCGATTCCGCGGCATTATGGTGGGAGTCGGAACCATTCTGGCAGATGACCCGCTGCTGACCTGTCGGATAGAGGGTGGCCGTGATCCTGTCCGGATCATCTGCGATACACATTTGCGGACACCGCTGCAATCACAGGTGGTCATGACCGCCAAACAGGTCCCCACCATTCTTGCGACCTGCTGCGGCGACCCAGAGAAGCAGGCGGCATATCAACAGGCCGGGTGCCGGATTCTTTTTCTGGAAGAGCAATGCGGTCATGTGAATCTTCTGCAACTGATGGAACAGCTGGGGCAGGAGCAGATCGACAGCATTCTGCTGGAAGGCGGCGGAACCTTGAACTGGTCTGCACTGGAAAGTGGCATCGTGCAGCAGGTACAGGCTTACATTGCCCCGAAGCTGTTCGGAGGAAGGGATGCCAGAACACCCATCGAGGGTGCGGGTATCCCGCTTCCGGATGCTGCATTCCGCCTGAAGAACAGCCGATTGGAACAGCTTGGCGAAGATTTCCTGATCGAAAGTGAGGTGGAGTACCCGTGTTTACCGGAATTGTGGAAGAAGTCGGAACAATAAAATCCATCAATCGGGGACAGCATTCCGCCGTACTGACGGTTCGTGCAAAAACGGTTCTGGAAGGAACCAGGATCGGCGACAGCATCGCCGTCAACGGCATCTGTCTGACCGTCAGGCAGCTCTTCCCGGATAGCTTTGCTGCGGATGTCATGCACGAGACATTGAACCGCTCTGCACTTGCACAGCTCACCGTTGGAAGTGCGGTCAATCTGGAACGTGCCATGCCGGCCAACGGACGTTTTGGCGGACACATCGTAGCAGGCCATGTGGATGGCGTCGGACGCATTGCCAACATCCGAAAGGACGATACCGCTGTCTGGTACACCATTCATGCGGATCCCGCGATCCTTCGCTATGTCGTCGAAAAGGGTTCCATCACGGTGGATGGCATAAGCCTGACCGTGGCTGCAGTGGAACCCACGGGCTTTGCCGTGTCCACGATACCGCACACTGTCCGTCAGACGAACCTGCACCAGCGGCACAAAGGAGATTTTGTCAATCTGGAAACCGACGTTGTCGGAAAATATATTGAGAAGCTGCTTCAACCGGAAGCACCGAAACAAAACACACTCACAAAAGAAATGCTGCTGCGCTGCGGCTTTTAAGGAGCGTTTACAATGAACTTCAATACCATTCCCGAAGCTTTGGAAGACCTGAGACAAGGAAAAATCATTCTGGTAACGGATGACCCCGACCGTGAAAACGAGGGGGACTTCATCTGTGCTGCCGAATTTGCCACCACCGAAAACGTCAACTTTATGGCGACCCACGGCAAAGGTCTGATCTGTATGCCGATGTCCGAGGCTTTCGTCCAGAAGCTGCAATTTCCACAGATGGTGCAGCATAACACCGACAACCATGAAACGGCATTTACGGTGTCCATCGACCACGTTTCTACTTCTACGGGCATTTCTGCCGCAGAGCGTTCCATTACGGCGATGGCTTGTGTGGACGATCACGCAAAAGCAGAAGATTTCCGCAGACCGGGCCATATGTTCCCCCTTCTGGCAAAAAAGAACGGTGTGTTGGAGCGCAACGGTCACACGGAAGCAACCGTTGACCTGTGCCGTCTGGCAGGGCTGAAAGAATGCGGCCTGTGCTGCGAGATCATGCGGGAGGATGGCACGATGATGCGCACCGCTGAACTGGCAAAGCTGGCAGAGCGTTTCCAGATCAAATTCATCACCATCCGTGATTTACAGGAGTACCGCAAGTGTCACGATAAACTGGTCGATCAGGTGACAGCGGTGAACCTGCCTACCAAGTATGGCACCTTCAAAGCATACGGTTTTGTGAGCCGCCTGAACGGAGAACATCACATTGCACTGGTAAAGGGCGACATTGGCGATGGAAAGGATGTTCTGTGCCGCGTCCACTCCGAATGCCTGACAGGCGATACGTTCGGCTCCTTGCGCTGCGATTGCGGCCAGCAGCTGGCCGCCGCCATGACACAGATCGAAAAAGAAGGCCGGGGCATCCTGCTTTATATGCGGCAGGAAGGCCGGGGCATCGGTCTGATCAACAAGCTGCGTGCCTATGAGCTTCAGGAGCAGGGCATGGATACGCTGGAAGCCAATCTTGCCTTGGGGTTCCATGGAGATGAACGGGAGTATTATCTCGGCGCGCAGATCCTCCGGGAACTTGGCGTAAAAAGCCTGCGCCTGCTTACCAATAACCCGGACAAGGTATATCAGCTCTCCGAGTTTGGGCTGGAGATCTCCGAGCGCGTACCCATTCAGATGACGGCGACCCCGTATGACCTGTTTTACCTGAAAACGAAGCAGGCACGGATGGGACATATTCTGGAATATTAACAACGAAAGAGGTATTTAAGAATGAAAACGTTTGAAGGCAAGCTGGTTTCTCAGAATATCAAGATCGGTATCGTAGCAGCCCGTTTTAACGAGTTTATCACGTCCAAACTTCTGAGCGGAGCAATGGACGGTCTGCTCCGGCACGATGTGCAGGACGCTGATGTTCATGTTGCATGGGTTCCGGGTGCTTTTGAGATTCCGCTGGTCGCCTCCAAAATGGCAAAAAGCGGAAAGTACGATGCTGTGATCTGTCTTGGTGCCGTGATTCGCGGCTCTACCAGCCATTACGACTATGTGTGCAATGAGGTTTCCAAAGGCATTGCCACGGTTTCACTGGAAAGCGGAGTTCCCGTGCTCTTTGGTGTTCTAACCACCGAAAACATCGAACAGGCCATCGAGCGGGCAGGCACCAAAGCAGGTAATAAAGGCTATGACTGCGCGGTCAGTGCCATCGAGATGGTAAACCTGCTCCGGGAAATGGATACCGCCGCAGAGTAAAATACACGCAGGAGTTTGCCATGATTGTTATAAAAACCCGACAGCCTGACCCGGAATTGGAGCAGAAGATCCGGATGCTTCTGGAACGAGAGCACATCGAGGCAGAGCAAATATCCATTGATTCATGGGAGAAGTTGGTTCTTCCGGGGCTTACACTGGATGGAATGACCCACGAAGTGTCATGCAACGGCAGAAAAATCTCCCTTACACGACTGGAGTTCGATTTGCTGCTGATGCTTGCTTCCCACGAAGGACAAATCTTCTCAAAAGAAGAGCTTTTTCGTGCTGTGTGGGGACAAAACTGTGACGACACCTTAAAGGTCGTGGCAAATACCGTTTCCAATCTGCGAAAGAAGCTGGCCGACTGCGGCAGCTTTATCCGCACCACCCACGGCGGCTATACCTTTAGGAGCAAAAAGGAGAACGACCCGGAATGACCAGAATCTTATTTGTTTGTCTGGGAAATATCTGCCGAAGCCCGATGGCCGAATATATCATGAAAGACCTTGTGTCCAAGGCAGGGCTTTCCGAGCGATTTGAAATCGCATCAGCCGCCACCAGTGCATGGGAGATCGGAAATCCGGTCTATCCTCCTGCGCAGCAGAAGCTGGCAGAACATGGCATCGACTGCAACGGCAAGACCGCTCGGCAGATGACCCGGCTGGATTATGCACGGTGTGATCATCTGATTGGCATGGATGAAAGCAATCTGTGCGACATCCTGCGGCTTGTCGGCGATGACCCACAGCATAAAGTCTCTCTGCTGATGGCGCATACAGGTCAGCCCCGTGAGGTAGCAGACCCATGGTTCACGGGAGATTTTGAAGCCACATGGCAGGATGTGCTGGAAGGGTGTACGGCATTGCTTGAAGAACTGCGCTAAGTTCCTTTCATTTCTCCTGCATTAAACCACAGCCCCGCTTTGGCTTCTCCTTCGCCAAGGCGGGGCTGTGGTTGTTATGTCATTGATCTTCCAGTCTGCCGTGGTCGCAGCCGAGTGACAGGAAACGTTTGATCTCCCCATCCAGCACCATCTGTGCATACTCCAAGGGCTTATGGTACAGCAGCCAGTCCAGTTCTGCCCGCTGTGCCGGGGTGTTGCCGTATTTGTCCTCAATGGCGGTGCAGTCGATGGCAACGGCAGAGCCGTCCGCAAATCGGGCTTCCACTCGGTTTGTGTTTATGTTGAAGCAGCAGGAATGCAGTTTGTTCATAGTGAACCTCTTTCTATATAAGGTAGTGTCTGTTCGATTGTCCAAATCCCTGCCATGAATCATGGTTGTTGATGTACATTTGATGCTCGGTCTGAACAGGCTAGATTGCAGCGGCCATTTTCCCGGCTTTGTATAAAAACCCAATGCCTGTTTTAAGGGGTTGATTTTGGCTCTGCACATTTTTGCACACCGGAACGGCTGGATAACGGATGCAAGATGGGATAACAGGTGCAAAGAATGCAGCAGATGCAAAATGCTGATTTACGATAAAACGATAAAAATGATGAATTTGTGTAATTCTGGAAATTGATGATTGTTGCACGTCGGTTTCTCTTAATCAGTGGACCCAGGGTTCGAGTCCCTGGAGGTGCACCACAACAACAAAATCTGAACTTTTTTCCGATAGGAGAAGGGTTCGGATTTTTTGTATTCATTGGAAAACAGAACGAATCCCTTGCTTCCATCGAAAAACGTCCTAGACCTTATCATAAGAAAGCACGACAGACCACTGTAAGAGTGCCGTAAGGCAGAAAGGACACAAACATGAAGTACGATGAAAGAGCTTGCCATTTCAACATGGACACCGGCTGTGTGGAGCTGCTGCTCCGGGATGGGAGAAAAATCTCTATCGACTGTACCGGGGTCGAGGATGCGTTGGATGTTACCATGGCGCAGCGGTCAGAGCTGGACTACCTCATCTATAATGACCCTCTGGCGTATGCAGACTTGATTCTGAACAGCGAACCGGAGGAATATCTGAAGAACGTGGCTGGGAACCACGGATTAGAGGACTAAACGCAAAAACAGGGTGCGCCCCGAAGGACGCACCCTGCAAAAATCCACACACGATAAGTAAGGCAGGGAGTTCCCCAACGGGAACTTCCTGTTTTTCTTTGGTTGCAATATGAGCCTATTCCGCCTGCCATGCGGCAAACTCCCGTTGTCCTTCCTCACTGTTCCAGCAGGCAAGAATCGCCGGGTAGAATGCCCGTGCCAGACGTTCGATGGCTTCATCGGGGTAAGGGGAAATGTTTGTGGACTTTTTCTTTTTGTTCAAACGCACACTCCTTTGACGATCCGCAGACAGTTTAGCATGATTGTACCTGATGCATCATTCCTGTACGAATCTCGTAAGTTTATCTGCTACGGCATCATGGGAGGCACTGTGAATAATAACGAGAATCAACTTTTTTCCTAGAGTTTTAACAAGCAATTGATCAGGCTATGTTCAGGTTTTCGTCAAGATTGCTTTCGGGTTCATCCAGCAAGATGCAAGTAAAGTCACCCAAAAGAGTACGTGCTGTCAGGCAGCAGGGATCTATGCGAGAGGTCTGACAGAAGTGGATGATGATACCGTTGGCATTCCAACACTTATGCTTTGTTACGCCGTACCCTTGGGCAACAAGAATGTGAAAACCATAATGGGGGAAAGAATATTCACAGCCGCATGGATTGCCCAGCCATACAAAATACTTCCCTGTGCCTTTTGCAATGAAAGCCATCCCAAGGCATAGCCTATTCCACCCGTTAGCAGCACTATGACACACAGCGCAGGGATATTCTTGTCTGGCAGCGCAGTAATGTGTACCATACCAAAAATGAGTGCCTGAACGGCATTCCCTGTTTTCTCTCCAAATTTATGGCACAGGCGTTTACAAAGAAACCCCCGGAACAGGATTTCCTCCGACAGCGAAGTCTGCACGATCGCCCATATCAGTATAACTGCAGATGTTTCTATACTCCAACCGGTCTGCCGAAACGCATCCACTGTAAAACCCTGATAATTCAGATTTCCAGATCGATAGAGCCACATATATGGTAAAAATAATGCCGCTAAAAATCCCGCAAGAATACAAAACATAGCATTCAAAGGCGGGGCAGGTGCTGTACTAATTCCCAACCACTTAAAAAAGCCTTTGACCCTTTTCTGTGTAAGGATATACCACACAAATGGAACACCTGAAAAAATCAAAAGTTGCAATACCGCACTTGTTATCTGGTTGAGCAGGATCATACCGTTCCTCCATTATCATCGTGTTCTTCAAAGGCAGCGCCTGTCCGTTGTGCAATGCAGTCTGCAGGACATCAGAGCGCCCTTATTCTGCGCCTGCAGCAGGAAAATCTTTCCGGTTTTATTTGTCACTGCAGTCGCACCCGGTCTTTCCCGGAAATGCCGCTTCTTTTGCCGAAGGGTCGTACTTTGGCCTGTAATGACCGCCGAATTGCAGTTCCGGCCATTTACTCTTCCGTATCTTGCCGCTTTTACAATGTTTTTCGATAAATCGACTAATAATTTCCACAAAAATCTCGATTTTTCATATTTTAACACAACACAAACAGACCGTCAAGCTTTCCTTTCTTGCGGCCTTATTCTTTTATTCAATTTCACCAACCTTCTTTTCTCGACTGCCTCTCTTGCCGTTTAGCCTTCTCTAATGCGTGGCCTATCTTTCCTTATGCTGTCAGCCTAATTTCCCGCTAACATTCTCAGAAGGCGCTACCAGCGCTCTTGTACCCCAGAATCCTGCGCAGGCAGCTGTTGGTCCAATTCTCCGTTGCGGCGATTTCCTCTGCCGTGACCTTTGTGAAGTCCATTCCTTTCGGGTGGCGACGGATCATGCCGCCCACGGCTTTCCTTGACGACAATGCCGTACTGCTGCATGAGCTTGTCAGAGAAATCTTCAAAGCTCGTGGTACGGTACAGCACCGAAGAAATCTGTTTCCGCAAGATGTCCTTTACGGTTTCAAACTTCTTCTGCCTGGGCTGCTGTCCAGTTGCGGTAAGGGCAGCATTTTCACGGTCAAGTTTCATCTGACCGCGCCTACGCGCCCAATACTCCGCTTCGCTCACGCGCTCCTTCGAGCCGTTGAGCAGGTCGATCTGGTACAGACCAGCACCCTCACACAGCTCCATGACCTCAACACGCAAGTGCCGCATGGTCTGGGCTGTGCTGGAGTGCTTCATACCCTCGCGCCAGTCACGGGGCTTTTGCATATAGGGCTTGCGCCCGCTCCATGGTCAGGCCGTTCTCTACTGCGTCCTTCGGGTCGAAGCTGATGATATAATGGTGGGTCTTCACGTCCGCAGACTGTTCGTAAAACAGTATTCAACAAATGACACGGCAACTGGATGTCAGGATTGGTTACTGTTCACTCCGCTAGGCCTAAAAAGCATTAAGTCCCATGACCACACCGCCGAGGTGTTGGCCATGGGACTTTTTGTGTCTGGGAGCGGCACACCTCTATCGAGGTGTAACACACTAGACTTTGTTCCAAAGTCGTGTGCCAAAGGAGATTACGCTCCTTTGAAATTTCCGTTATCATAGAGGAAAGAAACAATCTATTAACTTTCCCATGCAGCAACAATGCTTCTTTCTGGGTTTTGAGGGTCAATAGTCACCTTTATAGGTGTTCCCTTGCTCACGAGAGGGTTGAACCAAAACCAATGGGACTGTCCATAATAAGTGTCTTTTCCAATCTTGTATTGGTACCGAATCACCCAAGGATAAATTACATCTTCATCAGCAAGGTGATAGGTACTCATGTGGAATTTTATGTGAACCCTTTTTACTGCATTAACTTTTCCGGAAACAATCTTTCCGTTTTTCAGCAGGTCTGCTTTGCGGATGTCTGTAATCCATGCTACCCCGATAATTGCCATAGCAATAAGCCACGCAGCTATGAGTGCCCCGATTCCAACTTGCTTATAGGCGATAGAAATCAGAAAAGCAACAAAAATCCCAACAGCACCAAGAATATGGAGCAAATCTTTAGAAAAGAACTTATGGATTTTTTTCATGGAAAGACACTTCCTTTCTCGGTAGACAACATTATTTGTTCTATTGTATCATATGCTCTGTGTTTTTTCAAACCAAGTCAAGTGATTGGTGAAACGACATGAAATAATTGCATCTCACGACAGGTCACCAAAGATAATTGGATTTTTGCAAAAAGAGGAGTAGTGTATCATCGAAGGATGTGTTATACTCAGTCCATGGAACAATTATGAACTTTATTGTTACTCGGCAGGGTTTGGGGCAGGCACGCCCCAACAAGATCACTTGGAAAACTCGCAAGAGTTTGAGAAGTGAAGTCCCGGATGGACAGGAAATTTTCAAGAATTGAAAATTTGTGGCCACGGGACGGTTCTTGCCCTCTACCGCTGCGCTCAAAACGTATTTTTAACAGATGTTTCCGAATTGTTAAGACGCAAAAATAAGTAGAGAGTTCCACTGCTCGTGTATGTTGATCGCCGTTTGCTCCGAACGAAGTTCCTGCCCCTGTTTGTGCAGCGGCGTTGACGAAAAGTCGGTATCACGTTTGGTCGGCTCATGAAATTTTCAAGGTGCGTTTCCCGTAAAAGAAAAATACCGCCCACGCAGCGCAGCGATGATTTTGTCGGGTGACTCAGCTTCAACTCGGCCCTCATCCTTCTGGGGGCTCTGGGCATCCTGCCCCCTGCCACCAGCGCCATGCTGCATAACCTTTCCACTCTTGGCATCAGTCTGCGCAGCATGACAGACCTGTTGGAGCAGAAGCCTTCCCTGTAAAAATGGTACGCCGGAGCGTCCGCAGATGCTCCGGCGTACTGAAATTATGAATCCATCCCAGCCAAAAGGAGGCTGCTGCACAAATACCGTGCGGCAGCCTCCTTTTTGGTTCAGATAAACCGGCAGAAACCCAGCCAGCAGCCCAGCAGGAAGAAGAGCAGCGCCTTCGCCAGTACCGGCAGCCACAGGCTCTTGCACAATGTCCTATCCCACCGGTGGATGTTCTGTTTAGGGCAGGTGCCCACGCAGGCTTCACAGGCGAGGCACTCCCCGCTGCGCAGGCTGCTTTCCTCCAGCTTCAGGCAGACCGGGCACTGCTGCTTGCAGGCATTACAGCCCGGTATACAGCCATCGCTCTGCCGGTGCAGCCGTGCAAAGGGCAGCACCGGCAGCAGGGCGAACACCGCTCCCATAGGGCAGAGAAACTGACAAAAGAACCGGGGCTGCACTGCCATGCCCAGCAAGATGAGCACAAACAGCGCAATGCCCACGCCGAAGCCCTCCGGCGGCAGACGCAGGGCCGTCAGGTGGGAAAACACCTCCCACGGGTTTGCGCCGGTCAGAAGCTTTTCCTGCTGGGTCACATACAGCGCCACCAGCCCCGCCAGCAGCAGATATTTGACCTTCTGCCCCCAAAGCACCGCCCGCTCCGGCAGACGGAGCTGCTTTTTGCGGTGGAACAGCTTTTTCTGGAGTAGCCCGGACAGCGCCCAGACGGCATCACCCAAGCTGCCGAAGGCGCAGGCGTATCCGCAGAAGAACCGGTCGAACAGCAAAGTGAAGCCGCACAGCCCCAGCAGAGAAAACGTGAAGCTGTCCGCTGTGAGCACCTCGCCCGCACCGATGTGCAGAAAGAGCTGCTTTATCCCGGAAAACCCGGCCACGAATGCGCCCGGCATGGACACAAAGAAGAACAGCTGCACCCCGGCGCGCAGCCATGTACGGCGCTTTTTGTCCCGCTGGCGCTGCTGCGCCGCCGTCAAAGGCTTTGTCTGTGTTTTTTCCATCATCCTGCCGCCTTTCCCAGTGCGTCCTCGACTGCACCGATGAGACCTTCTGCCGTGAGGGTAGCGCCGGAAACGGTATCCACCCCGGCAGACTGTATTGCCAGCATCTCGTCCAGCAAAGGCAGCGCCTGCTTGTAGTAGGGCTTATCCTCGCCGGAGGCATCCAGCACCGCAATATCGGTCATTTTTCCGTTCCGGATGGTCACCGACACCCGGATGACATCGCCAAAACCAAAGGCGCTGCCCTCATAGGTGCCGTCCCGGTAGCCGCTTTGGGTCTGCTCTGCCTGCGCTGCGCTCTGCGCCTGTAAAACGGAAGCGTTGTAGGCTTCCACCTCAGCGATCTCCTGCTTGCGCTGGCTCACCGCTGATGCCCGGACCAGCGCCACCTGCTGGTATTGCCATAGTACCCCCAGAATCAGCAGCAGGTTCACCGCCCGGAGAAGAAAATTCTTGTATTTCATTCCGCGGCTCCTTCCGTTTCAGGTTCGGCTTCGGTCTCTTCCGATGGCAGCACCGCTTCGGATGCCGGCAGCACTTCCTCAGAAGATGCCGGTTCCGGTTCAGAGGATGCCGGTGCATCTGCCGGGAAAAGTTGCTGCCATATTTCTTTGAGCCATGCGGGAACGGCGCTTTTTTCCTCCGGCTGCACTACCTCCACGGTGGGCGCAGCGACCGGCATTTCATCGGGTCCCGGTACTTCAGACGGTGCGGCGGCTTCTTCTGCCGCTTCTTCCGATGCTGCCTGCTCCGGGTCGGCTTCCTCTGCCGGGGCAACTGCCGCCTTTGCCAGTGCCAGCTTGACCGCGTTCAGGATGCCGGTGGAGGAGTAAGTCGCGCCGGAAACAGCATCCACGTTGGGACTTTGCCCTTCCAGAATGGCGGGGATGACCTGTTTTGCCTGGGAAAGATATTCCTCCTCATCCTCGGCGCTCAGAAGAGTGATATCGGTGATCTTATCCTCTGCCACCGTGACCTGCACCGTGATCTCGCCCTCAAAACCCATGGCCTCGGCGGTGTAGATGCCGTCAAGGTAGGTAGAGGGCGCGGTAAATTCCTCCACCACCAGCGGTGCGGCGGGCTCCGGCTGCGGCGGCAGGGGGTTGTTGACCACCTCGCCGGTCAGGGCGTTCTGCACCGCGCCCAGAATGCCCCGGCTGGTGTAGGTGGCCTCGGAAACGGCATCCACTTCCCAGCTCTGGGCCTCCACTACAGTGGTCAAAAGCCGCTTGGCGCGCCGCAGAAACTGCTTTGTCTCGTGGGAAGCGTCTAATATCTCCACCTCCGTGATGCTGCCGTTTTCCATGGTGACCTGCACCCGGACGGCACCGCCGTAGCCCCGGGAAGAGCCGACGTAAACTCCATCGGCATAGGGCAGTTTGGGCAGTACTTCTTCCTCCGCTTCGGAGGAAGCGGCTTCCACCGGCTGCTCCACCACAGCCGTCAGTCTTTCCGGCACGGCGGCCAGCACCGGCACGGTGCGGGGCAGGGCAAACAGCACGGCTGCCGCTGCCGCCACCGCCGGGAGCAGCTGCACCAGCGGCAGCAGCGCATTGCATTGTTTTTTGTTCATTCCATCTTCTCCTGACACGGAAAAGCAAGGTCGCCTGCTTAAAGCGACCTTGCCTTTTAGGTGTTCTGTTTTTTTGCCGGATCAGGCAGCCTTCAGGTTCTGCACAGCATCGGTCAGGTGGGTCACCTGTTCCAGTGCAGCAGCCTTATACAGGGTATCCCGGCTCAGCAGCTCCACGCTTTCGGCGAGCTCAGTCTCCAGATCAGCGTAGCTGGCTGCGGTGTAAGCGGCCTTTGCCTTGCTCTGTGCCGTGGCGACCACAGCCTGCAGGGCGGCGCGGTCTGCATCGCTTGCCAGCTCGTGCTTGGCAAGGTTCTCGGCAGTGGTCTGGAACTTCACCACCGTGTCGGCATAGCCCAGTGCGCGGATGGTGATGGCCCAGTAGCCGGTGCCATCAGTGCCCTCCGGCAGCTGGCAGCGGGCGGAATCGCTCAGACCCAGCTGGATGCCCATGGACTTGTGCATCCAGTTGTCGGCTGCAAACTTGGTGCCGTAGGAGGCCTTGGCGTGGGTATAGGTGCTGTCATCGCCGTAGTAGGTCCACGCCACAGACTGCATCCGGGAGCCCAGCTCGCCGTAGTTGCCGTTCAGATCCACACGGATGAACTCGCCAAAGCTGCCTACATCGCTGCCGCTGCGCAGGTTCACGGTAAGACCATCCGCAGCCTTCTGGGCGGCTTCTGCCACGCCGGAACCGGTGCCGGTATGTGCGGCAGAGAAAGTGTAGCCATCGCCGCTCTTGGTAGCGTACTTCAGGCCGTTGGTGTTTTCGTCCACCGCAGCCGTTAAGGTATAGGCGGTCAGGTTCTTTTCAGAGTAGCCGCCCACCAGCTGACCGCCGTTTTCCACCACGGTGTACTTGGAGCAGAAATCTGCAAGGTCGCTGGTGGCCACGCGCACCGGCACATACTTGGTGCCCAGCACCTCGTAGTGATCCATCTGCACGGTAGAACCGTCGGCCTTGGTAATGGTGCCCCGGTTCCAGCCCACAGTGGTGCCATCGACGAGATAGATGGTCTTGCCGTCGTCCGACCAGTGGGAAACGGTGTAGCTGCTGCCGTCCTTGGCGTAGATCACAGCAGTGCTCTGGAAGCTGCCGCGGTGCAGACCGTGGTTGACGGTAGCGCGGGAGACCGCATCAAATGCGCCAAGGTCGTGCTCCTCGTGACTGTCCAGCTGCGCAGAGGCGGCAGTGCTGCCGGCAGCATAGACCTTCTCGTTTGCCCAGTACTCATCCCAGGTCAGGGCAGCATAGAGGTAGGTGTACTTTTTGCCCAGCAGAAAATCGAAAAAGCCGTTCTCCTCCTCGGCGGGGGTTGCTGCAAAGGCGGTAGCGGTCAACAGAGTGAACGCCATAGTTGCCGACAGCAGCAGGGAAAGAAATTTCTTCCGTTTCATGAAAAATGCTCCTTTCATCGCAATGGCAGAAAATGAGACCATATAGTTAGTACAGTCTAACATTTCGCGCAAAGAAAAATCTGTGGGGCGAGGCCCCTCAGATGGTTAGACTTGGCTAATTGACGAAACCTAAAATAGCACGCCTGCAGAGCCTTGTCAAGAAAAAGCGGGAATGTTTATGGAGGCTAATTTTTCGGCAGAAGGTGCCGGCATCAGGATGAAGTTTGCTGGTCCCGGCCATGGAGCTGGACTGCGGCTGCGGCGGCGGGGCGAACATCAAAACAGAGAAAAGCAAGGCCGCCTGATGCCAGGCGACCTTGCCGTTTTGTGCCGTATTTGCTAAATCAGGCAGCTTTCCGCGACCTCACAGCGCCACATTGACCGGCAGGACATACACGCCGTCGGCGGCGTAGAAGGTGATCTGAGTAATCGTCTTGCCGATGATGGATGCAAAGTAAGGATCATCGGCATTGAAGCCCAGCTTGGTACCATGCCAGATGTTGGTCACATGATGCAGGCCGTACTCACTGCCATCGGCGGTGGTCAGAACTACGCCGTAGACCTTGTTGGCCTTGTAGTCCAGATCAAAACCGGAGATCTTCATCTCGTAGGTGGTGTGGTGACCGTTGGTATTCAGTTCCACAGTGGTGCCCTCTACGGTGATCTCGGCGGCGCGGACCTTGCCAAACTCCCACTTGCCGCTCAGCAGGTTATACCATGCGGTGATGTAGTAGGCAGGAGTCTCACTGAGCTTGTAGTAAGCGTAGCTCTCGTTCTCAAACAAGGCATCTGCGCCGGTGTAGGTGGTGGTGGATTCCTTGCCCTTCAGGGTAACGGTAATGTCGTAGCTGTCGGCATCGGTGACCTGCTTTGCATTCTTCAGCGCCCACGGGGTCAGCACCTTGACCGGGAAGGAAACGCCGGTGATGTCGGTGCCATCTGCGTTGACGTGGTAGGAACCGGCGGCAAGGTTGCCTGCACGGGTCTTGTTCTTGGTGGCGCTGGTCACAGCGTCGATCTCAGATGCGTTGTCCACACCGGCAGCCTTGTAGAAGTCGGCGTAGGGGATGTTCATCTGGACATAGCTGGAGGTCAGGCAGTTTTCCTGTTCCACCTCTTCCGCAGCGAAGGCTGGGACTGCCACAGCGCACACCAGCATGGCGGCAGCAAGTACACCTGCAAATACTTTTTTCAATCTCATTATAGCACACCTCTGTCTCTGGTTTGAAAATACACGGTTAGCTCGGCCTAACATTTCGTGCAAAGAAAAACCTGCGGGGCGAGGTCCCTCAGATGGTTAGGCTGAGCTAATTAACAAAACTTAAAATAGCACGCCTGCAGAGCCTTGTCAAGAAAAAGTGGGGATGTTTATGGAGGTTAATTTTTTGGCAGAAGGTGCCGCAAAGCCCTTGGGCAACACCGCACAATTCCCGCCTGACGGCTTGAGCGCCGTTCCGGCGGCTGCGGCACTTAGAATTATGCGGGATTGCCCTTGACCTTTTTGCCGGAGCGCAGTATACTTTTTATGTGGTTAGTTATGCTTAACTGCAAGGAGGTACGACATGATACAAGACGCATTCTGGGGGATCCTGATCCCCTTTCTGGGCACAAGCCTTGGGGCAGGCTGTGTATTCTTTTTGAAAAAGTCCCTGAGCGACGGCATCCAGCGTGCCCTCACCGGCTTTGCCGCCGGGGTCATGGTGGCGGCATCGGTGTGGAGTTTGCTGATCCCGGAAATGTCGCAGGGGCAGCACTCCAACGTTGGCACCGTGTTTTTTGCGGTAGGCTTCAGCGTGATGATGGTGCTGGATGTGGCACTGGGGTGACGGTTGGGGGTTCCCGAAAGCGAAATCTCTTTCGGAATCTCCGAAAATGCCTGAACTTCTTGACAGAGGAGACGGCAGGGCGTATTATTTTGGCAGAAGGGCCGCTGAAAAGCGGATTTTTATAGAGCAAAAAGTTAGCATTACCTAACTACGGCGCGAGGAACTGCGTGAAAAGCATTGCATTGTGAACGGTAAATAGAAAGAGGGTGGCGTTATGTCCTTTTTTGAAAACACCCGCAAGCCCGTAGGCCTTGGCGGGAAGATCATGGTTGCCATGATGAACGTTGGCCACAGCGCAATGGCGGCGTGGGGACTGCGTTTTTTGCAGCTTGCCCCGGATGCCATGGTGCTGGACTGCGGCTGCGGCGGCGGGGCGAACATCAAAACGCTGTTGAAACTGTGCCCTAAAGGCAAGGTGCAGGGCATCGACTATTCGGCTGTCAGCGTGGAAAAAGCGCGTAAGGTCAATGCGGGTGCCATTGCGGCGGGACGGTGTACCGTGCAGCAGGCAAGTGTGGCAGAACTGCCGTTTGAAGCGGAGCAGTTTGAGGTAGTGACCGCCTTTGAAACGGTCTATTTCTGGCCGGAACTTGTGCAGAATTTCAGAGAGGTCTATCGGGTGCTGAAGCCCGGCGGGGTCTTTTTCATCTGCAATGAAGCAAACGGCGAAACCGCAAAAGACGACAAATGGACGCAGATCATCAATGGGATGACCATCTACACGGATACTGCCCTGAAAGCATATCTGGAGCAAGCAGGCTTCTGTAAGATCCAAAGCCACAAAAATAAAAAGGGCTGGCTGTGCATTACAGCACAGAAATGAGGTGCGATCATGTCGAAAAAAGCAACGGAATTTCAAAGAAAAGCAATGAGCTGGATGTACCGGGGCAAGGAAATCTTCAAGCCTTTGAACACCGGCTGGATCGACGAGAATGTTGCCTGCGTGCGCGAATGGGTGGCAAATATCTTCTTCTACCGCAAGGGCGATACCACCATTATGATCGATGCTGGATACAACTACGACCGCCTTGCCGAAAAAATGGGCTGGCTTGGGATTGATCCGAAGTCGATACACCATATCCTTATCACCCATCAGGACACCGACCATGTGGGTGCGGTGAAAGCAGACGGTCCGGGGCTGTTCCGGAATGCGAAGCTGTACATCGGCGAGATCGAGAACCGGTATCTCACCGGCGAGGTGCGGCGAAAAGTCATCTATCATCTCTATAAATTGCCGCAGGTGACGATCAACAATGAAAAGGTACTGCTGCACGATGGGCAGGTACTTGACATTGACGGCATCAAAATCGAGTGTTTTCTGGTTCCCGGTCATACATGGGGACATATGGTCTACCTCATTGACGATAAGTACCTTTTTACCGGCGACACGCTGTGGTTTGGCGCGGACGGCGGCTACAGCTTCATTTCCTCGCTGGCGGAGGACAATAAGCTGGCTGTGCAGTCACTGGCGGAGCTGGAGCGGAAACTGCGCGCACGTGGGCTGCATCCATATTTCATCACCGGTCATACGGGATGGACGGACAATTTTGCCTTTGCGTTTGCCCACAAAGACAAGAGCTGTTCACCATTCAAAAAACGAGTACACGACCCATCGGCGCCCTATGATGCCTACGACGAATCGGATGACACCGAAGAAAATGCAAAGAGCGGTTTTCTGAAAGGCGTGGGAAGATGAAGGACAGTGAGTTACAAATTGACCGTAGCTGCCATGTGCTATATTCCAAACCCTGCAAAAAGGAAATTCTGGCGAAAATCGCTCTGCACTATCCGGAGGCAGAGCGCGAAGTGATATGGGAGCAGGTGCAGCTGAGATACGCAGAGCTTCTTTCCAAGTGGCGCACCGACCTCGGCGGTAAAAAGAATTTTCACAACGGCGTAGGCGGCACCTACGACTGCATCGCCATCATGTGCTTTTACGATGTGTGCCGGGATGTGGTCACATTCCGCGAAATGGAAGAGATAGAAGAAAATCTGATCCTGCCGTCCTTCCGGAAGCTGCGATTCGTTGACATCAACAAGCCATTCTGGAAAAAGCTGATGTATCGGGCATTCAGCACCGCCCAAAAGCACTGTGACACATGGCATGATTACGAGATGGATGTTGCGCCTTACGAAAACAGCAAGCCCATCTATTATGAATTTACGGCGTGTCCGGCGGCGGAATTTGCCAAGCGGTTCGGATTTACGGACATTATGCCCGCCCTGTGCAATGTGGACTATGCGTCCATGGAGCTGCTCCACGCAAGGCTGGTGCGGACGACCACCTGCGTGGACGGCTGCCGGTGTGACTACACCATCTGCGGCGATCAAGACCCGTATGCAAAGGAACATCCCGAATATCGGGATGAAAACGGATACAGGAGGAATAAGTAATGCTTTTACAGGTGATTCTGGAAGGTCTTGGGCTGGGAATCCTGTTGGTTCTCGTCTGTGCCGTGGGCATCCGCAAAGGGGCTGTTGGGATGGTGCATCTTTACCCCATGGGACAGCCGCCTGCAGGTGTCCAGCCGGGGCTATATGCTGGGTTACAGCGACCTGAAAGACCCTTCCGTCAGCGGCTTTTTCCGATTCCTCGCAAGGATCGGGGACAACGGGATGAAAATGCAGATCGTGAAGATCGGATTTGGAGGCAGAGCATGAAACACCTGCACTTTGATGTGGAACTCAATGGCTTTTACGGTGCGTATTGGGCGTGTGCCGGCGGTTCAGACTGTGCGGTCATCACGATAATCGGGGATGATCCAGAGGATCGGCTTGCGCGCTCGGCAGTGAAATGGCTTTGCGGGTGCGGTGTAAATGTGCTCACAATGTCGCCCGCGAAAAAAGATTACGGACATCATAATTACCCGCTTGAGCGTGTGGAGACGGCAATTTCATGGCTGAAAGCTAACGGTAACAGAAAGATCGGCATTGCCGGTGCATCGACCACCGGAACGCTTGCGCTGACAGCGGCTGCCATGTTCCCGGATATCACCCTGACCATTGCTATGACGCCCAGCGACTTTGTGTGGCAGGGCTTTCTGCAGGGCAAAAGGGACGGCTGCAAGGAGTGGCCGGTCGAGGGGGAATCGCTGTTCTCCTACCGGGGCAAGCCGCTGCCCTATATGCCGTTTTGCTATCAGCATCCCGACTATTGGCATTGCATCGCCGCCGAGAGCAAACGCGCCGGCGATATGGTAAACTCCCGCAAGCTGTTTGACGATTCCGAGGCAGCTCATCCGATCGAGCCGGAAGAATACATTCCCGTTGAAAACATCCGGGGAAAGCTGCTGCTGATCGGCGCGGAGGACGATGCGCTGTGGGACACCGCAAAGTATATCCGCCGGATGGAAAAGCGCCTTGCCGAAAAACCGCATGACTGCGAGATCGAGACGATGGTTTATGCCCACGGCACCCACTTCGTTTTCCCGGAGGGGATGCTGAAAATCATGCTGCCGGTTGGCTCCGGCCTATTTGTGAAGTTCGCGTTTCAGGCAGCAAAAAAATATCCGAAGGAATGCCGCCAGACCCGGATAGACATCGAGAAACGGATGTGCCGGGTGTTAGCGGAATGGAAAGGAGCAAAGTGAGATGCGTTGGACGGGAATGCCCATGGCCATGTGGGCGGTGTTTGCCAGATCGTTTCAGACGCAGCTGACGGCGGTGCTGGGCTATGATGCAGCCACCGCAAAGCAGATCACCAAAAGCGCCAAGCCGAAATACAAAGAGATCATCGCCAAATTGCCGGAGTTTGAAAAGGCCGACCGCTTCCAATTGAACATCATTGGCTGCGCCATGCTGGGGGCGTTCGTTCTCTGTATGCCGAAGCGGCCGGATACAGAGGCGCTGACGGTATACTATGAGAACGCTCAGATGACGCCGCTGATGAAGTGGTTCTGCCGCAAGAGCGGAAAAAGCAAGTTTACCGCAAAGGACATTGCCGCCATGAAAGCCACTGCCGCCCTGAAAGCCGCCGACCGCAACCCCTATTCGTGGAACATGGACTTTTACGAGTATCCCGACGGCAGCGGCTACGAGGGACGCTTTACGAAATGCGGCATCTGCACACTGATGCAGGAGCTGGGTCTGTACGACCTGACCCCCGCCCTGTGCCGTCTGGACTACACCATGAGCGAAGCGGGCGGTGTGACAAATTTTGTGCGGCAGTACACCCTTGCCTCCGGCGGACCCTACTGCGACTGCGGGTACAAAAAGAAAGGGTAACGGACGATGAAGAGGAAGGAAACCTATCTCTCCCGTGATTTCCGGGAGACTGTGGCACTGCGCTTTCCCGCGCAGGCAAAGGAACTGAACACCGCTTTCAATATGCGCCTGAGTGCGCTGCTGGCTGAAAATGCAGATGCAAGCAAGGAAAAGCAATACCACCTCAAGCGGCAGATCTTGCCGGGCATTGCGGCCTACGAGACCTTGCAGCGGGTCATGCCGAAAGAGGAGGCTCTGCAAACCGTGCATGGCTATGTGGAGCGGCTGGCGAGAACGAGCCACAAACAGCTTGCCGCCCTGCTGCACATACCGGGGCTTTACCGCCTTGTTCCCGGCGTTTTTGTCAAATCCACCCGGAGCGTTTTCGGCCCGGCGGCGGGCTTTGCCCCAAAGGAACTGCAGACCGGTAACGGCGTCTGGCGTGTGGATATGATGAAATGCCCCTATCACGACACCTGTGCAGAATACGGCTGTCCGGAGCTGTGCCGCTGCTTTTGCGACAGCGACGACATCAGCTATACCGGACTGCATCCGAAGCTGATCTGGGAGAGAAGCATGACGCTGGGGCGTGGAAATGACCGCTGCGATTTTTGCATGAAGGTCAGATAATAGTGGGCGGCATATTGAAATGGAAATCAAACGATTCGGTACATGGTATTTCTGGCATACTTTCTTGTTTTGTATGAACCACGATGGAAGACGAAGGAAATGGGAGCATATGCCCGATTCGCACGCAGACTGAGAGGAGAAAAACAATGATCGTACTGCAACTGCTGCTTTATTGTCTGCTGTTTACCGCAATGGTAAAAATCGCTGTGATCGGCGGTGCTGTCAATGGACTGTACTTTTATCCCAAGGAGGTGCAGGATCGCGCCATCGAACTGGGACTGATCGACCGCAATACGATGAACCGGAAACGAAAATGCTTTATGATACCGTCCTTTATCGTGATGCTTGCTGCTCTTGTGCTGATCATCGGTTTGTGGAACGAGGCTTCCTCCTTTGGTGAGGCCTATTGGCAGGCGCTGCTGTTTCTTGAGGTTATGAATATCTATGACGGCGTTGTAATCGACAAGCTATGGGTCGGGCACAGCCAGTTTTGGGTGCTGCCAGGGCTTGAAGATGCGCCGTTCGTGCAGACCTGGAGGCAGGTGCTGAAAAAGCGAAGCATACTGGCGCTGATCTGGGTTGCGGGAGCGGCAATTGTCGGCGGTATTGTCCATTTGATTTTCTAAGAAGTTGGAAATTGCCCAAATGAAAAGCAGAATCATGAACTGCAATCGGAGGCAAAAAAGATGAAGACGGAGAAACCGAAAAAGCTGATTCGACAGTATGATTGATATCATTTTTCATGACAAAACGGGGGTCACTCCCTATAATCCCGGACAAACAGGCGGCTTTGAAAATGCGGCCGGAAGTGGAGAAATTCACTATTACCGGCTGTTTGATGGCGTGGGGATCATGCTGCTGCGGCTGGAGATGGAGACCTATACGGAAATCCGCACGCAGATCGGTATGATAGAGATCAATTTCTGCATCAATGGCCGTTTTGAAACCAGCTTTTCCATGCGTGATAGCGTTCTGCTAAAGCCGGGGGATATGGCCGTCAGCTGCTACGACGGACGGCATGGAACACGTTCAGAGTCACGGTTCCCGCTGGGCTGTTACGAAGGGTTGTGTCTGGAAGTTGATCCAGCAGCCGCTCAGAACTGGCTTGAGAAGAACGCACCAGGCTTTTCGGTGGATTTTGCGGTACTGAAGCAGAATCTTCTGGGAAACCGATGGTTCATGTTCGGTACGGCAGGACCCCGCTGTGAGCACGTTTTCCGGGAATTGTACGAAAATGCGCCCTACATGGATCTCCGGTTCCTGCGGCTCAAGGTGGTGGAGCTGTTGATGCTGCTGAGTCGCATTCCGCAGGAGGAAGGAACGGACTTGTACTGTTCTACCGAACAGACCGAACTGGCACACCATCTCCGGGATCACCTTCTGACAAACCGGGAGGGGTATGTCTCCCTTGCGCAGCTGGCAGAAGAACACGGGATCTCGGTTTCGCACCTGCAAAAAATGTTCAAACAGGTCTACGGTGTGCCAGTATACCACTATATCAAGGAATACCGTCTGGAACAGGCTGCCGTAGAGCTTGTCCGGAGCGCAAAGCCCATTACGCAGATCGCACAGAATGCAGGATATGACAACGCCAGCAAGTTTTCGGAGGCTTTCCGGAAACGATATGGAACGACCCCGTCGCAGTACCGCACCCACGCAAATGGACTCGCAAAACGGAGCAGGGAAATCAGAATGGAGTAGTCCACGGCCGAAAAATATGCTAAAGTACAGAGCGGTTAGAACAAACTTACTTTAAAACCGGAGGTACTTTCATATGATGATGAAAAAGAAATTTGTTGCAGTGGCCTTGTCTGCGGTCTGCCTGCTGTCTGCTGTCGGCTGCGGCCAGCAGAGCGCAAGCACAGCGTCTTCGGCATCCAGCGTTTCCTCCTCGGTGGCTTCTTCGGCTTCCGCAAGTCAGGTAATGGATGCGGAGGATTATCTGTCTGGTATCAGCGGGACTTATGTGGAACTGTTCCCGGAGATGGCAAAGAGTGAATACCGGAATTTGTGGATCGACGCTGCGACTCCGCTGGTAGGCGAGGACAATGCGGAATCGGCTACGGATATGCTGCTGGGAATGTGCATGGCAGAGCCGTATGGCGAGGAGGCTGTTGAAAAATATGCAGCAGATCCGGACAGCACGGCGTTCAACTGCTATTTTCTGGGCGGCGTGGAAAAATTCGTGATGAATGGCGACACCATCACCGGTCTGGATGCGCAAGGACAGGAAGTGTTTGCACACACCTACCAGAAACTGGATGTGGACAATGAAAACAGCTTTCTCTTCTACCAGAGCGAGGATGCGGATTCCGGGGAGTTTACCTACTTTGCCTTTGCGCCCGATACGATGGAAACGACGTATCATCTGGAATTCCGCTATGCAGAGGATCTCGACGACCTGCAGAGCTGGTATGAAGGAAATTATGCTTATTGGAATGCTGCCGCCATCGCAGAGGACTATGATCAGGCAACTATGGAAAATGTCATTGAACTTTTCGTCACGGAAAATTTGTCTGAGGCAGAATAAACGGCACATGCGCACCCGATCATGTCAGGCGGTACGCATGGCAATATTACGGTAAGGATGTGATTTGATTGAAAAAACGATCGGACTTTTCCCGGCTGATGGGCTATGCAGGCGGACATCGGGTATTCACCTATGCTTCACTGGTGCTCTCCGCTGTCAGCGCACTGATGGCGCTGATCCCGTTCCTCTATATCTGGATGATCTTGCGGGATGTGCTGGCTGTCGCACCTGACTATGCGCAGGCGGTGAACATCCCCCATTACGGCTGGATGGCAGTGTTGTTTGCAGTGCTGTCTTACCTTATTTACATTGCAGCGCTGATGTGCTCCCACCTGTCGGCGTTCCGGGTGGCGACTAATCTGCGGCTGGCGGTGTCGGAGCATTTGGCGGTGCTGCCGCTGGGCTTTGCCGAGACTTTCGGCAGCGGTAAGCTGCGCAAGATCATCCATGAGAGCACCGGAGCCGCCGAGACCTATCTGGCCCACCAGTTGCCCGACCAGTACAACGCCATCGCCACCCCGGTGGGGCTGCTGGTTTTGCTGCTGGCGTTCGACTGGCGGCTGGGTCTGCTGAGCCTTGCGCCGGTGGTGCTGGCTTTCCTCATTATGGCGACCATGACCGGCAAGCGGATGGCTGAAAAAATGCGGCAGTACGGCAACGCCTTGGAGGCGATGTCCAATGAGGCGGTGGAATACGTCCGGGGCATCCCGGTGGTCAAGACCTTCGGGCAATCGGTCTTTTCCTTCAAAAAGTTCAAGACCGCCATTGATGAGTATGAAAAGTGGGTCATCTCCTACACCAAAGACCTGCGCCTGCCCATGATGTTCTATACCGCCGCCGTCAACGGCGTGTTCGCCTTTTTGATCGCGGGCGGGCTGCTGTTCACGACCCACGGCGTCACCCCGGAGTTTCTGCTGAACCTGCTGTTCTATATCATCATCACGCCGGTGATCTCCCTGACTTTGACCCGCATAATGTACATGAGCGAGAACAAGATGGTGGTAGCGGATGCGCTGGCACGCATCGACTCGGTGCTGGAGGCAGCACCCATGCAGGTTCAGGCTGTTCCGCAGCACCCACAGGATGCATCTGTCGCGCTGCAGGACGTGCATTTCAGCTATGACGGAAAAACCGAGGTCATCAAGGGCGTTTCGCTGGAGATCCAACCGGGACGGACTGTGGCTTTTGTAGGCCCCTCCGGCGGCGGAAAATCCACGCTGGCAAACCTTGTCTGTCGGTTCTTTGATGTGCAGAGCGGCAGCGTCCGGGTGGGCGGAGCGGATGTGCGGGCTATCCCCAAAGAAGAGCTGATGGATATCATCTCCTTTGTGTTCCAGAACAGCCGCCTGCTCAAGGGCAGCATTCTGGATAACGTCCGTCTGGGCAGACCGCAGGCCACCGAAGCTGAGGTGCTGGCAGCGTTGAAAGCAGCGCAGTGCATGGATATTATAGAAAAGTTTCCGGCGGGTATCCATACCGTTATCGGCACCAAGGGCGTGTATCTTTCCGGCGGCGAGCAGCAGCGCATTGCCATTGCCCGCGCCATGCTGAAAAATGCGCCCATCCTGATCCTGGACGAGGCCACCGCTTTTGCCGACCCGGACAATGAAGCTAAGGTGCAGGCAGCCTTTGCCCGGCTTGCCAAGGGCAAAACCGTGCTGATGATCGCGCACCGCCTGTCCACAGTCGCTAACGCCGACTGCATCTATGTGGTGCAGGATGGGCAGATTGTGGAATCCGGCACAAAGGACGAACTGTGTGCGCAGAACGGTCTGTTTGCCCGGATGTGGCAGGAGTATCAGGCGTCGGTGCAGTGGAAGGTCGCAAAGGAGGGGTAAGAGATGATCGAAAAAATTCAACACGCCACGGCCAGCTCCCCGGAGGGCGCAAAGGGGCTTGTAAAGGGCGTTCTGGCCTGTGCGTTCCAGAACATGGCGTTCATGCTGCCCACCGGGCTGCTGTATCTTCTGGTAAAAGACCTGCTGGCAGGCTCTACGAGCGAGAGAAGTACCTTTTATCTGCTGGGGTGCGTTGCCTGCTTTGCACTGATTTTACTGACCACATGGTTTCAGTACAACGGCACCTATTTTACGACCTATAAAGAGAGCGGCACCCGCCGCCTGACCCTTGCGGAGCGGCTGCGCAAGCTGCCCCTGTCCTTTTTTGGCAAGCGCGACCTTGCCGACCTGACCAGCACCATCATGGCGGACTGCGAGGTGTTGGAAAAGGACTGCTCCCACTTCATCCCCGGTCTGTTCGGTTCCCTCATTTCCACGGTGCTCATTGCCTTGAGCCTGTTTGCCTTTGACGGACGGATGGCGCTGGCAGCCCTGTGGGTCATTCCGGTATCCGCTGCCATCGTGGTGGGCAGCTACCGGGTGCAGGACAAGGTGCAGGCCAGGACCATGGCGGCGAAAATGGCCTGTGCGGACGGCATTCAGGAGTATATCGAGACTCTCCGGGATCTGAAAGCCAGCAATGCGGAGCAGCGGTATCTGTCCGGCCTTTCCGATAAAATTCGGGCAGTGGAAAAGCAGTCCATTGCGGCAGAGCTGGAAACAGCGCTGTTTGTGTCCTCTGCGGGCATGGTGCTCAAGCTGGGCATTGCGTCGGTGGCACTCACCGGCGCGGTGCTGCTGGTGCAGGGCAGGATCGATGTGTTGACCCTGTTTCTATTCCTGATGGCGGCTTCCCGGATGTACGACCCTATGCAGGGCGCGTTGCAGAACCTGGCGGCGGTCATTGCCATGCGCACCAATGTAGGACGCATGAATGAGATCTTGGACGCTCCCTTGCAGACCGGCAGCGAGCAGCTGACCAATCAGGGCTGCGATATCGTGTTCGACCATGTGGGCTTTGCCTATAACTCCGGCGAGACGGTGCTGCGGGATGTCTCCTTTACTGCAAGGCAGGGCGAGGTCACGGCACTGGTAGGCCCCTCCGGCGGTGGCAAGACTACCGTTTCCCGGCTGGCGGCACGGTTCTGGGACTACCAGAAGGGCAGCATCACCGTGGGCGGCATGGAGGTTTCTCAAATCGACCCGGAAAAGCTCATGAGCCTGTATTCCATCGTCTTTCAGGATGTGACCCTGTTTGACAACACGATCCTGGAAAATATCCGTCTGGGGCGCAAGGGTGCTACCGACGAGGAGGTCCTTGCGGCGGCAAAGCTGGCAAACTGCGAAGAATTTGCCGAGAAGCTGCCGGACAAATGGAACACGAACATCGGCGAGAATGGCTGTGCTCTTTCCGGCGGCGAGCGTCAGCGCATTTCCATTGCCCGCGCCTTCCTGAAGGATGCGCCCATCATTCTGTTGGACGAGGCCACCGCCAGTCTGGACGTGGAGAACGAAACTGCCATTCAGGAGGCTCTTTCGCGGCTCATAAAACACAAAACCGTCCTTATCATCGCCCACCGGATGCGCACTGTAGCCGGTGCGGATCAGGTGGTAGTGCTGTCGGGTGGCATCGTGGCCGAGCAGGGCAGCCCGGCAGAGCTGTACGCCCGGAAGGGACTGTACACCCACATGGTGGATCTGCAGTCGGCAAGCCAGAATTGGACGATCTGAGAATGAGGGCGGCTTTTATCGCAAGGCAAGAAATTAGTGCAACATGAAAACAGCATATTTGCGATATGCAATCCAACGCTATTGCTGTTGCATTAAAAAGTTGGATTGCAATATTTGGAAAAAGTATTGTATTCGGTTAAAAACTGTGGTATACCTATTATACGAAACAGCGCTTTGAAAGAACGCTCCACCGTTCAATGATGTGTAAAGTGAGGTGCCTGCCATGACCGCCGTGATCTACGCTCGCTATTCCACTGACAGCCAGCGAGAAGAATCCATCGAAGGTCAGATTCGGGAATGCACTGCCTATGCCGAGAAGAACGGCTTCACGGTGGTGAAGCACTACATCGACCGTGCCGTTTCTGCAAAAACGGACAACCGACCGCAGCTCCAGCAGATGATTAAGGACAGCGAGCGCGGAATCTTTGATGTCATCATTGTCTGGAAGCTCGACCGCTTTGCCCGGAATCGCTACGACAGTGCCCGGTACAAGACCCAACTGAAGAGGAACGGCGTGAAACTGGTGTCGGCAACGGAAGTCATTTCGGCTGGTCCGGAGGGCATCATTCTGGAATCGGTGCTGGAAGGCTACGCCGAATACTACTCGGCTGACCTGTCCGAAAAGGTCGTGCGCGGCATGACCGAGAATGCTCTCAAAGGCAAGTTTACCGGTGGTGCGATTCCATTCGGGTACACCATCAATGCCGACCGCCGTTTTGAGAATGTGCTACCGCAAAAAAGCACAAGGGCTGCAAGAAAAAGACCGTCCGCAAACAGTGGCTGGAAAATTTGGTGGTCAATCAGACCATGCAACTTGTCCGGGACGATGCTGCTATGGAATCCATCATCGCCAAGGTCATGGAGCTGCAGGACCGGGAGAACACCAACCTTCCCCTCTATGAGAAGCAGCTCCGGGATGCGGAATCAGGTATCCAGAATATGCTCAATGCGATTCAGGCCGGAATCCTGACCAGCTCCACCAAGGAGCGGCTGGAAGCGCTGGAAGAACAGCGGAAGGAACTGCAAGCCCGCATTGCAGAGGAACGGCTGGCTAAGCCGAAGGTGAAAGAAGAATTCGTCCGGTTCAATCGCAAGGGCAAGTTTGGAATACTGTTCTGACTGGCATATTTTGCGATATGCAATCCAACGATGTTGCAAACGATTAAAAAGTTGGATTGCGATGGCTGCTCCGCTTCCGCGAGCTGGATATGACCCAGCCGGAGCAGCGGCAGGCACTGGTGGATACCTTCATCAATGCCATCTATCTCTACGGTGATAAGATTCTCATTACCTTTAATTATAAGGAAGGTACGGAAACGGTCGCTTTCAGGGAAGCCGTGAAAGCGGAGAAAAGTTCGGATATGAGTGCGCGAGGCACGCCAGATATTGAACGTCAAATCGTAAGATTTGACGTTCTTCCTTCAAGGAATACGAAGATCCGTTCAAGAATGTAGCGGACTTCGATGACGACGATTCGCCAGAAGTACCTGCGGATAGTATGAGAAAGTAAGAGCGACGTCAGTATGCGGTTGACGTCGCTCATTGTGCGCCTTTAGGCGCGGCTGGTATTGTGGCCCCTATGGGGCCGTTCTGCATACCCCGCGTTTCCACGCGAGGTTATGATTGCTCCACTCCGCTGCGCAAACGCGAACTTTTGAGAATGCGCCGATTTCGGCAGGGTGCAAGAAAAAATAAGGAAAACTTTGGGAAAAAGAGAGAACCAGGTGGGCTCGTTTTACTTATTTATTTTTTACCAGCAGCGCCTGATACGGCTCCAGCTCCACATCCGCCAGCCAGACGGAAGCTCCATCTGCGGTCTGATACTCGCCGCCCAGAGCGTCCAGACTTGCCCCTGCCGGATACTCGGTAAAGTTGAACAGTCCCACCAGCGTTTCCTCACCGCGCTTGCGTACCAGCGCCAGCACGCCGGGGTTATGGCTGTCCCATGTAGTCACCCACGCATCCGGGGCAAAGCAGGGCTCTGCCCGCATTTGGCGCAGCTGCTCCATGCCCTGCCACAGCTGGTTTTGCAGTGTGCCCTTTCGGGTGCGCTGCTTGGCCTCTTCCCAGTTGAATTTTGTGCGGTGCAGATTGCGGCTGTCCTCCACACGGTCGGGGTCTTTTTTGTAATCCCAACCATTGCGCTGCGCAATTTCATCGCCGCAGTTCAGCATGGGGAAGCCCTGCAAAAAGGCCATGGCGGTGTGCAGCAGCAGGTCACGCTTCACGGCGTAGTCCAGTGCGGTTTTATCGCCCTTTTCCAGTGCCTGCTCCACGCCGCACAGGCTGGCGGTGGTGCCGCAGCTGCGGGCGTCGCCGGTGGCAGGGTCGTAGTTGTACAGCTCACCCTTTGCCCAGCTGCCGGGGAAATTGCCCTCGTAGAAGTGGTAGAGATACTCCTTGTGCTTCTGTGGGTCAATGCCGAGCCGGTTTTCCACCGCTTCGTCCAGACCCCAGCCGATGTCATCGTGGCAGCGCAGATAGTTCACGAACCAGCAGTTGTCCGGCAGGGCGTGCAGGGCATCCAACTGCGCTTTCAGCAGCCGGGTGTCCCGGCTGGCAAGGGCACCCCACAGGTTGACCATGGTGGACACGTTGTAGAGCATGTGGCATTCCGGCTTTTCCGGGGTGCCGAAGTAGGCGGCAAGCTCCTTGGGAGCCATGACCACCTCGCCCTTGAGCACGACCGCCGGGCAGACGCATTCCAGCACCATGCGGAGCATCCGCACAATGGTGTGCACCTGCGGCAGGTTGCGGCAGGTGGTGCCCAACTGCTTCCAGATGTAGGGCACGGCGTCAATGCGGAACACCTCTACGCCAAGGTTTGCAAGGTGCAGAATGCTCTTGGTCATGTCTACGAACACCGCCGGGTTGGCATAGTTCAGATCCCACTGGTAGTCGTGGAAGGTGGTCAGCACCCACTTGTGCATCTCCTCACACCATGTAAAGTTGCCGGGCGCGGTGTTGGGGAACACCTGCGGCACAGTCTGCTCGTACTGGTCGGGGATGGTGCGGTCCTCGTAGAGGTGGTAATACGCCTGAAACCACGGGTCGCCTGCCTTTGCCGCCATCGCCCAGCGGTGGGTGCTGGCGGTGTGATTCATGACAAAATCCAGACACAGGCTGATGCCGGCTTTCCGCAGCTCCCGTGTCAGGTTTTCCAGATCTTTGTTGGTGCCAAGGGCAGGGTCTACGGTGTCGAAATCCTCCACAGCATAGCCGCCGTCGTTGTGAGGGTGGGGCATCTGCAGCAGGGGCATCAGGTGCAGATAGGTCAGCTTCTGCTCTTTGAGGTAGGACAGCTTCCTTGCCAGTTCTTTTAAGTTTCCGGCAAAGAGATCGGTGTACATGGTCATGCCGAACATATTGCCGCGCTTGTACCAGTCCGGGTCAGCAGAGCGTGCCTTGTCCAGTGCTTTCAGCTCAGCGCTGCGGGCGTTGTAGGCGTCTGCCATCTCCCGCTCCAGAACTTCCAGCCCTTCCCGGTTGTGGTACAGTTCCATGAACAGCCATTCCAGTTCGTCCTTGTGCTTGGCAAATCGGGACGCAAATTCCTGCTTTGCTTCCATAGATCAGCCCTCCACTTCTGCAAGGGTGGGCATGGCGGGAATAGCGCCGTGGCGGCTGGTGGTGATGCTGGCGGCCTTGTTGGCAAAAACCAGAATGCTTTCCAGCTTGTCCACGGTCAGGGTGTCCAGTTCCTCCTTGCAGAGCTTGGACAGGGCAGCCCCAAAGAAGGTATCGCCTGCGCCGTTGGTATCACCCACCTTGCAGGGAACGCCAGCCACATGGCCGGTCTTGTCTCCAAAGCGGTAGAACACGCCGTTTGCACCCAAGGTAACGAAAATCAGCCGGATGCCGTTCTGTGCCAGTTGTGCCGTGCCGCTCTCGCAGTCGGTCGTGCCGGTGAGCAGGGGAAGTTCTTCATCGGACACTTTCAGAATATCCACCAGCGGCAGGGGAACTTTCATCTGGGCAATGGCTTCCTCTTTGTTTTTCCAGAGGTTGGCACGGTAATTGGGGTCATAAGTAATGACAGCACCCAGCTTTTTGGCACGAGCGGCGGCGTCCAGCGTAGCGGTGCGGGAGGGGTCGGCAGTCAGGCTGACAGAGCCGAAGTGGACGATTTTGGCAGCGTTCAGAGCGCCCTCCGAAATGTCCTCTTTGCTCAGCATCACATCGGCATTGGCGCTGCGGTAGAAGCTGAAATCCCGCTCGCCGGTGGCATCTACCGAGACCACCGCCATGGTGGTGGGGTGGTCTGCATCCACCGCCATGCCGGAAACGTCCACCTTGTTCTCTGCCAGAACCTCTTTCAGGTAGCGGCCAAAGGCATCCGCACCCACCTTGCCGATAAAGGCGGTCTGTGCGCCCAGCCGGGCAGCTGCCACCGCCAGATTTGCCGGTGCGCCGCCGGGATTTGCTGCGAACTGCGGGATGCCGCGTTCATCCTTGCCGGTCTGGGTCAGGTCGATCAAAACTTCACCAATCGTTAAAATGTCCATGATACTTCTCCTTATTCTTGATGTGAAACCCAACGATCACCGCTGGAACAGATAATGAATGTAAGCGGCTGCACGCTCCGGGTGCGGTGCATTCTGCACCACCCCAAGATAGACCCTGCCAGAAAAACCTGCCTGCCTGACAAACGGCGTATCCGAAATATCCAGCACGGTCCCATCGGCGTTCAGACCCGACAGTGCATGGAAAGACGCATCCAGTGTCCGCAGATCGAGAAAATAATCATCTGCCAACAGTCGGTCCCGTGCATATTCGTCCATCAGAACAACATCTAACCGCTGGGCACTGACTGCACCCAGCAGCTTCATCTCCGAAGCATATACATACTGCTCCTCTGCGTGTTCGCTTTCGCTGAGCAGCAAGCCGGACAGCAGATCGACCTGTTGCTTTTTGGTCAGACCCTGCGCCTCGGCAAAGCCGGTGGTAAGCTGTTCCGTCAGATCAGACCCGGCAGTGATATTTACCAGACCAAGGTAAAGCACATCCTCTTTTTTCGTCACATGGCGGTAGGCTGCATAGCCAAGGATATAGACGATGATGAGCACGATCGCAATGGGCAGCTTGTAATATGCCCAGATGTGCTCCCACTTTTTGCGCCCATGGAGGGAGCGGAGCGTATCCCGGTCAGTTTTTGTCATGGTCGTATTCCTCGTGTACTGCATCAGGGTCTCCGCCGATCAGATAGAGGATCCGAAGCATCAGAAAGGAGCAGAGCATGGCGCAGAAGCCCATGCCCAGCAGGAATGCAGGCGTGAACACAAACACCATGACGTACCCCATGATGCCATAGATCGCCGCCATCAGCAGCGTGCAAAACAGATACCGGACACCCACGAGAAACGCTGTTTTCAGGATGCCGAAGGTGGTGTTTTCAAACCGTGCCAGCAGAGGAAAGGCATACAGCAGAACGATGCCGTACAGAACTGCCGCACCAATAAGCGTTGCCGTGAGCAGCGTCCAGAAAATGTTTTCGCTCCACATTCGGCACAGCACAAAGCCATCCACAGCCAGGAAACTGCCGACTGCCAGCAGGATAAGCCAGAGTTTTGTGGCAGGCTTAAAATTTTCCCGGAACGCCTTAAAAAACATCCGGGTCAGACCATCGTCCCGATCTTCCGCCATTTTGAGTGTGACGTAGAACAATGCGGTCGTAGAAGCCCCTATGGTAACGATGGGCAGGCTGCACACGAGCCATAAGATGTTCAGGTACGCACTGTAAGTCAATTTCGTCAGCACAGCAAACAGCGGCTTGTCCGTATTGCACAGGTCACGCATGGGGGTTCTCCTTTCGCTCAATCTCCTGTGGATTCGCGCAGGATCAGGTTGGTTTCCGTATAGACGGTGCGATAGTTCAGCGATGGCTCTTCGATGCGGGTCATAAGCAGATTGGCAGCGGTGTAGCCCATGATCTGTTCATGGATATGGATCGAAGTCAGACGGGGGGCAAAGTAAGAAGCCTCCTGACTGTCATCGAAGCCGCAGACCCAGATATCATCGGGAACCGAATACCCCAGCTCATTCAATGCCTTGACCAGATCCATGGCAACAAAGTCATTGGCGCAGACAAAGGCCTCCGGCATCGTTTTGAACCGACGTATGGTTTCGTACAGGGATGCCGGATAGTTCTGCTGTCCAGATGGCATCGCACAGGTGCTCAGGCCTTCTGTCAGACCAAGGTGCTCCATTGCATCCTTATAAGCCATATAGCGCTCAAAGAAGGACTGACAGTGGTTTTTATCCCCCGCAAAGCTGATGCGTTTTTTGCCGCGCTGGACCATGTGGGCCACTGCATTCTGGATCTCAGTGCGGTTTTCCATATAAAGGCGGTCGGCTTTCAGAGAAGGACGCATCTCCATCACAGGGGTGTCTACAAACAGCAGCGGAACATCCAGATCGCACAGCATCTGTGCGTAGTCATAGTCGAATACTTCAAAGCAGATGATGCCGGCTGTGCGCTGGATGTTGAGAGAAGATGGAAGTTTTTTCTCTTTCAGTTCTGTGGGAGAAATGCGATGAATGGTCATGCCGCTGTGCAGATGGTCGATTTCCGACTGGAAACGATCCAGCATCATGGAGGAAAAGTGGGAGCTGCTCAGAAACTGGGTCGTCAGCATGGCGATCTCCCGTTTGTCACTCGGCAGAATGAAAGGCGCTGCTTTTGCAGCGTCTTCCTGAAACAGCGGCAGATAGGCGAACTGCTTATAGCCCATTTCGGCGGCTTTGCGCAGGATCTTCTCCCGTGTGGCATCTGCCAGCACACCGGTGTTGTTGATGGCCTTTGAAACTGTGTTGCGGGAAAGCTGCAGTTCGCTTGCAATATCCTGAATGGTGACCTTGGTTGCCATAAGTCATCCTCTTTCTTTATAATATAGAGGCGGATGTTCTTTCTTTTATAGATAAAGTCTGGTGACGGATCTTATTCTTTATGACTCCAGTATAGTGCAAATGCACAAATTAGTCAAATGCAAAAATGCAAATCATCATTTTGCATATTTGCGCACGTCCGGATTTGTGCATCTGTACGAATCCACAGTAATTGTTGATGTATACCATAAATTATCGTTGACATTCGCTTGCTTGAGTGGTATAAATGAATTAAGGAAGTTTACATTTGCACAATTGAAGCGAAAAACGTAAAATTCAAAGGTGCAAATGTAAAACACAAATCAAAAGGAGGAGAATGATTCATGAAAGCAAAGACGGCCTCGCCGGAAACGGCTATGCTGACAGCAGAACGCAAGCTGCACAACACATGGGTCTACATCAAACGGCATTGGCAGCTTTACCTGTTGTTCCTGCTGCCTGCCGTGGCGCTGACGCTGGTGTTTAAGTACGCTCCCATGGGCGGTGTGCTGATCGCATTCCAGAAGTACAATCCCTTCAGGGGCATCTGGGGCAGCGAGTGGGTAGGCTTCAAAAACTTTACCCGCTTCATGTCCTCGCCGGACTTCCAGCGTTATCTGATCAACACCCTGAAGCTGAGCGTCTACGGTCTGCTGTGGGGCTTCCCGATCCCCATCCTGCTGGCATTCCTGCTCAACCGTATCGAGAGCAAGAAGATCAAGCAGAAGGTGCAGCTGGTGCTGTATATGCCCAACTTCATCTCGGTCATCGTGCTGTGCGGCATCGTCCGGGTGCTGCTGAGTGTCACCGGCCCGGTGAACGGCCTGCTTCACACCAGCATCAACTTCATGACGCTGCCGGAAGCGTTTCGCCCCATCTACATCATCAGCGGCATCTGGCAGGGTGCCGGCTGGGCCTCCATCATGTACACCGCATCCCTTTCTAACGCCAGCAAAGATCTGAAGGAAGCTGCGATGATCGACGGCGCAAACCTGATCCAGCAGATCATGACAGTGGAGTGGCCCGCCATTAAGGATATGGTTGTTATTCAGTTCATCCTGCAGGCAGGCAACATCATGAGCATCGGTTTTGAAAAAGCCTATGCCCTGCAAACTGACCTGAACCTGAACACTGCCGAAATCATTGCAACGTACGTTTATAAAAAGGGCCTGTTGGACGGCGATTACAGCTTTTCCACGGCAGTCGGTCTGTTCAACACCGTTGTCAACGTCATCCTGCTGATCGCAGTGAACAAGGTCGTTGCCAAAATGAACGATGGCAAGGGCTTGTAAGGAGGGGTTTACCATGGCAAAACAGAAAAAATCAAAAATGGCCCTCTACACCAGACAAGATAAGATCATCCTGTACTGCGGCTACGCACTTCTGGGCTTGTTCCTGCTGGCGATCATCGTTCCGATGATCTACATCGTCATCGCGTCCTTTATGGACCCGGTCACTCTGCAAAACAAGGGCATTTCCTTTGATTTCAGCAAGTGGAGTCTGGATGCTTATCAGCGTGTCGTTTCGGACAAGCAGATCTGGGTCGGCTTCAGGAACGCAATCCTTTACTCGATCATCTTCACCATCATCTCGGTAGCGGTGACGATGCTTGCCGCTTATCCCATGTCGCTGCCGGACTTCAAAGGCAAAACGATCTTCAACACCTTGTTTGTGATCACGATGTTTTTCAGCGGCGGTCTGATCCCCACCTACCTGCTCATCAACAATCTGGGTCTGCTGGATTCCATGTGGGCGGTCATTCTGCCGGGAGCATTCAGCGTGTGGAACATGATTATTGCCCGTACCTATTATCAGGGCATCCCGCGTGAGCTGCGTGAAGCTGCGGATGTGGATGGAGCCAGCGAGATGCTTTACTTCTTCAAGATCCTGCTGCCCGTCTGTATGCCGGTGGTGGCAGTTCTGGCTCTGTGGCAGTTCGTGGCAATGTGGAACAGCTACTTTGACGCCATGATCTACCTGAACAGCGCATCGAAACAGCCGCTGCAGCTGGTGCTGCGTTCCATCCTGATCCAGAGCCAGCCGGAATCCGGCATGATCGCAGATATCCAAAGTACTGCCGAACGTGCGAAGATGGCAGAGCTGCTCAAATATGCAACCATTATTATTTCCAGTCTGCCGCTGCTGGTGATGTATCCCTTCTTCCAGAAGTATTTTGATGCCGGCATCATGGCTGGTTCCATTAAAGGCTGAGGATATTCCAGAATTTTATGAGCTGGTACGCTCATCTGTTACACGAAAAAAGAAACAAGAAAAAGGAGAAAATACCATGAAAAAGCTGATCTCTCGCCGCAACTTCCTCAAGGTCTGCGCTCTGGCTGGCTCTGCCGCTGCTCTGTCTGCCTGTGGCGGCGGCAAATCCACCGGCAGCAGCAATTCTGCTGCCGCAGCTGTGGACACGACCGGTGCCGTTGAATTTCCGCTGTCCGAAAAGGTCACCTTTACCGGTATGACCAGCTTCCCTGTGGGCAGCGAATCCGAGCCGAACAACCGCACCATCTTCAAGCGTCTGGAAGAGCAGACCAATGTGCACATCGACTGGACCGCCATCCAGTCCGACCAGTGGAGCGATAAGATCACCCTGAATATGTCCAACCCCAACACCCTGACGGATTTTGTTTTTACTGCTGATTTTACCGACAGCAATCTGCTGCGCTACGCAGATCAGGGTGTCATCCTCAATCTGGAAGACTACATTGACAACAATATGCCGAATCTCCAGAAGGTCTTTGAGCAGTACCCGGAGTATCGCACCATGTGCACCGACAGCGAGGGCCACATCTGGGCACTGCCCTGGATCGAGCAGCTCGGCGCAGAAAAGACCGCCATCCAGACCATTGGCAACATGAGCTTCATCAATACCAAGTGGCTGAACTTCCTCGGTCTGTCGATGCCCACCACAGTGGACGAGTTTGAACAGGTGCTGATGGCATTCCGTGATAACGCCGCTTCTATCAAGGCAGAGTATGGCATTGACGGCGACATCATCCCCATGTCCTGCATCGTCAACAACGGCGATCAGGACCCCAGCATCCTCATCAATGGCTTTGGCGAAGGCTACGGCGATGCTGACAAGGACCGCCATATCGCCGTTACCAACGACCGGAAAGTCATCTGCGCCGCCACCCAGCAGGGCTACCGTGATGGTCTGGACTGGCTGCACAAGCTGTATGCCGAGAAGCTCATTGACCCGGAGTGCTTCACGCAGGAGTGGTCCACCTATGTTTCCAAGGGCAAGGCTGGCCGCTATGGTGTCTGCTTCAGCTGGGATATTGCCAACATTGACAACCTGACCGACTGGGAGCCGCTGCCTGCCCTGACCGCCGATACCCGCAATATCACCCCGCAGAACGGTTCTTTCACCAGCGGCTTTGGCCGCGGCAAGTGCGTTGTCACCGCAAAGGCGGCGAATCCTGCACTGGTTTGTGCATGGCTGGATCAGATGTACGCGCCCCTCCAGTCTCCGCAGAACAACTGGGGTACTTACGGCGATGAGGAAGGCTTTAACATTTTTGAACTGTCCACCAACGATAAGGGTGAGCCCATGCTGAAGCACGCTCCTCTGGGCGATGCTTCTCCCGTGGAAGTCCGTGAGGCGCAGTGTGTCGGCGGGCCTCTGGCGGTTCTGGATGATTACTATGGTGTATACGTTACCTGCCCGGACGATGCACAGTACCGTCTGGACTGGATCAAGGATATCTACACCCCGGATATGAACAACGATTATGTCTATCCCAATGTCTTTATGAGCAATGAGGACACCGAGCAGGTCTCGAACCTGCAGGCAGATCTGCAGACTTACATGAATACGCAGAAGGCCAACTGGATTATGAACGGCACTACGGATGCAGAGTGGAACGAATATCTGAGCAAGCTGGAAGACTACGGCCTGTCCGACTATCTGGGCATTATGCAGAAATATCTGGATGCTTACTACGCATAAGAATTCTTTCCTTTGGAGGATTCCATGAACGATTTGACTTTACAAAAAGCCCGTGCCTACGAGGCCGAGCATGGCGCAGCAATCTCCCCGGCGGAACGCCCTGCTTACCACATGACCCCCTATGTGGGCTGGCTGAACGACCCAAACGGTTTCTCTTATTATAAAGGGAAGTATCACCAGTTCTATCAGTATAATCCCTACGATGTGCGGTGGGCGCCCATGCACTGGGGGCACGCGGTCAGCACCGACCTGCTGCACTGGGAGTATCTGCCCTGTGCACTTGCCCCGGATTCCCCCGCAGACAACGGCCCCGGCTGCTTCTCCGGTTCTGCCACCGAGATGGACGACGGCAAGCAGCTGCTGATGTACACCAGCGTGATTGCAGAAAAGCAGCCCAATGGGGAGATGCGGGACATCCAGACCCAGAGCATTGCCATCGGTGACGGTCTCGACTACGAAAAGCCCGCCTGCAACCCGGTGCTGACCCAGAAAGACCTGCCGGAAGGCTTCAGCAAGTTCGACTTCCGGGACCCCAAGATCTGGCGCGAGGCCGACGGCACCTACTCCGCCGTCACCGTCTGCCTGGCCGAGGACGGCAGCGGCGCAGCGGCACTGTTCCAGAGCAAGGACGGCTTCGACTGGCACTTTGTCACGGTGCTGGAACGCTGCAACAATCAGTACGGCAAAATGTGGGAGTGCCCGGACTTCTTCCCGCTGGATGGCAAGCAGGTCTTGATGCTGGGGCCCATGGAGATGCTGCCCAAGGGCGAGTTCCACAACGGTCACAACGTGATTGCCTTCATCGGCAACTACGACAAAGCAACCCACACCTTCACCAAGGAAAACGTGCAGCTGATGGACGGCGGCATCGACTTCTACGCCACCCAGACCACCCTTGCCCCGGATGGCCGCCGGATCATGACCGCATGGCTGCAGACCTGGTCGGACACCGAGGATAAGCCCAAGGGCTGCAAGTGGTTCGGGCAGACCATCTGCCCGCGCGAACTGCACATCAAGGACGGGCGCATTGTTCAGACCCCGGTGCGTGAACTGGATGCAGTTCACGGCAAGCGCACCTTCCACGAAAATGTGACGGTGCAAAGCGAAACTTCTCTGGAAGGCATCAAAGGCCGTGTGGCCGACCTGACCGTCACGGTGCAGCCCGGCGAATACCGCTCCTTCACCCTGAAGCTGGCCGCCGATGCAGACCATCACACCAGCCTGACCTACGACCCCTACACCTCCGAGCTGACGCTGGACCGCAGCTATGCCGGTTCCCGTGCCGACATCGTACACCGCCGCAGCTGCAAGGTGCGCAGCCAGAACGGTGCGCTCAAGCTCCGCATCCTGCTGGACAAAAACAGCATCGAAGTTTTCGCCAACGATGGCGAACAGACCATGACCGCATGGATCTACACCCCCCAGTCTGCCGACGGCATCACCTTTGCTGCCGATAGCAAAGCAACTGTTACGGTGGAACAGTTTGAGCTGAATCTGTAACCTGATATTCCCTTCATTTCTCCTTCATGAAAGCACAGCCCCGCTTTGGATTCTTCTTCACCAAAGCGGGGCTGTGTTTGTTATGTCATTGCTCTTCCAGTCTGCCGTGGTCGCAACCAAGCGAGAGATAATGTCCAATCTTCCCACCCAGCACAAGCTGGGCATACTCCAAAGACTTATTGTATAGCAGCCAGTCCAACTCTGCCCGCTGCGTCGGAGTATTGCCGTACTCGTCCTCGATGGCGGTGCAGTCGATGGCAACGGTGGTGCCATCCTCGAACCGGGCTTCCACCCGGTTGGTATCCATGTTATAGTGGCAGGAAAGCAATTTGTTCATAGGAAACCTCTTTCTATATTAAGGTGATGTCTGTTCGGTTGTCCAAATCCCTGCCATGAATCATAGTTGTGAATGTACATTTGATGCTTGGTCTAAACAGGCAAGATTTCAGCTGCCATTTTGGGCTCGAACCCGGCCATTTTCCGGACTTTGTATAAAAACTCAATGCCTGTTTTAAGGGGTTGATTTTGGCTCTGCACATTTTTGCACACTTTTTGCACACCGGA
>NZ_QUFG01000013.1:0-81030 GCF_003478405.1 Faecalibacterium sp. AF28-13AC
GCTTCTGCCTTTTGAAAGATCTGGTAGAGCATCCCTCGTGCCTTGCTGATGTAAGAATCCGAGCGGCCATCGCGCCGCATCCCTTTCAGGAAGTTTTCGATGTCGATGGGGCGTATGACGGTCAAGGGGCGATGGTAAAATCCCTCTTTGTGCATGCGTCAAGGTTGGATGATGGTTCATCAAGCACATAAACATCTGGGTCAATCGCCGCAGCCGATCCGCAGGCGATTTTTTGCTTTTCACCGCCGGATAAAGAAAAAATACTTCTATCAAGCAGCGGCTCCAGCTTTAACTGTGCAGCTACACGCTTTACCCGGTCACGCACAATATCTTCAGGCATTCCGTGGTTTTCCGGGCCGAAAGCCAGTTCGCTGGTCGTGTCCACATTGAAAAACTGAGAACGCGGATTTTGAAATACAGAACCGACTTTCAGAGAAATATCAAACAGTGACAGGTCACGGGTATCCTTTCCATCCAGATAGACGGAGCCGGTATAAGTCCCCTCATGATAATGGGGGATCAAGCCGTTAAACAACCGGGTCATGGTTGTTTTCCCACAGCCGGAAGTCCTGCAGAGCAGAACAAAAGAACCGTCCTCAATAGTGCAGGAAATATGTTTCAAAGCGCCACCGACCTGCCTCTCACTGTCGGGAAGGGTACTGGCAGGATAAGAAAAGGACACATCTTGACATTCAATCATTTCCTTCACCCCCTTGCGGCAAGCACATAGATTTGCGCTGCAAATGCTCCCAGACAGATCAGCAGGAAAATAACATCCTGCACATGAAAACCCAGCTTACAGATATTCGTCCGTTTTACCGGGCCTCCCAATCCCCGCGTAAGGGCTGCCTGGGACAGTTCCTCTCCGATTTTGACGGAGCAGATCATCATGGGGACAATCCGATACTCTAAAATCGCACCGACTTTTCCACCACCAAAGCGGACGCCACGCATCCGCATGGCGTCCCCAATAGCGCTCCATTCTTCCGCAACCGAGGGAAAGAAGCGAAACATCACGGACATAGGAATGGTGATCTGCTGCGGCAGGTGGAGCCGTTCCATCGCCGCAACAAATTCGCTGACCGTGGTTGTCGTTACCACGAAATATCCCATGACCACGCTGGGGGTGAACCTCAGCAGAATGCCAACAATGGCTACTGCAATGTAGTTTGCTACGCCAGCCAGTCGGGACAGACCGAACATTTCCAGGCACAGACTGCCTCCAAAAATC
The DNA here is from genome assembly GCF_003478405.1 of Faecalibacterium sp. AF28-13AC. Lineage (NCBI taxonomy): Bacteria > Bacillati > Bacillota > Clostridia > Eubacteriales > Oscillospiraceae > Faecalibacterium > Faecalibacterium sp. AF28-13AC. The sequence goes on from NZ_QUFG01000013.1 coordinate 1,232, forward strand.
AGGATATAGAGAACAGCGCCTTTCCATTTTCTGGCCGCTGACAAAAGTAACAGCGGGATCGCCGCCAACACGATGATGTAATACTGCATGATACCTTCATACGAACCGCCTAAAATAAAGACAGCTATGGTAATCAGTACCGCCAGTTTTGTCCGGGGGTCTAATAAAATTCCGCTATTGTTTTTTTGACTTGCAAGAAGTTCGCAGCTCATTATACAATTCCTGCCCGCTCAAAATGCTTTTTGAAAATCTTCCGTCCAATCAGACCGCCGACAAGACCGCTGACGAAAGCGGCGATAAGCAATACCGGCAAAATCCAGTCGGGCATATAAGCCATAAGCGTATCGGCATATTCCTGGCCGTAGCCGGGGAGCAGGTTCTGGTAGTAAGCGTTACGCGTTACAACGATGGGAATAAACGCCCCGATGACCCACATGGAAAAAACGCCGTGAATCAACACTTCGCGCTTGGCATTTTTGTAGTCACAGGCTTTCATCATAAAATCGGAAATCAGCCCGAAGATCAGCCCGGTAGGGATGCACCACCAGCCCATGACGGTCAGCAGCATAATGATACCCAGCAGCACTCCGCAGATGGTAAGCATACCGAATTTCTTAATTTTGGAGAAGAACAACATCATCGGAATACCGCCGACAAGCGGCACGATTACGCTGATAAGCGGAATAAAGATCGGGATAAAACCGATAGACGCCGCTGCGAAAATGACGACAAAGTAAATCGCCGTAAAAATACCGATGTTGATTAAGTCTTTTCCTTGCAATTTGTTGTTCATTGCGAAACCTCCTAACATGATTACTTTCGTCTTGGTTAGTTCTCGTCAACCAACCCTAATGATAATAGCATAAATTCAGCTGTGCTTCTATGCACATATCGGTATTTTAAGCCCGTATAGCAAGGAGTTTTTTCGCTCTGCCAGAATATCCATTGACCGGGAGTTTTCTCGCAGGTATAATAATATCAACGATTTTGCGTGATGAAAGGGGCGAAGCAGTTGCGTAACATGATATACAACATTTTAGAAAACAGCGATGCTGTTTCTGGTGTGACCTTGAAAAACAGTCCAAATAGCAGCACATTGCTTTTGGATCGGGCAGATGGCAAGGGACGCATGACATTCCATACGCTCTTTCCGGGGCTGACTTTGGCTTTTATTTTTGTAAATGCTCCTGTGTGGCCGGAATCAGAAGCCAACTCAGAGTTAAGGCCATTATGGATAAACTATTGTATTTCTGGCAGAAGTGAACTGCTTCTCGATGATGGCTCATACATTTACCTGAAGGAAAACGACTTTTGTATCAGTGGGCAGACAGCGCAGAAAGAGTACATCTTTCCCACACGGCAATATCAGGGCATAAAAATATACTTTGACCTGTCACTTCTTTTACAGTCCTGCGGTGAACTTTTGAAATCTTTTTCACTTGACCTCCCTACGCTGGAAAAAAGTTATTGTGGCAACCATAAGACATATATCAACGAAGCGGACAGCGAGCTGGAAAATATATTTCAAAAACTCTGGCGGCTATCCGAAAGACCCTCTGCCTTCCATTTGCAAATCTATACTCTTGAACTTCTCCACCGGCTTCTTAACATGGAAATCCGGCCTCCGAAAACTTGCGGCTTCTACACGGAAACACAGGTTGAAATTGCAAAAAGGGCGGCACAAATCCTTTCTGATGACCTTCGTCAGCACATCCCTGTAAGACAGATTGCAGAACGATTTTCGGTCAGTGAAACCAGCCTGAAAAATTATTTTAGAGGCGTATATGGACAGAATATATCCACCTGGCTGCGAGAAATCCGTATGAACGAAGCCGCAAGGCTTCTTTCGGACACAAAGCGTCCGATTGCCGAAATATCCGAACAGGTCGGCTACTCTAATCAAGGAAAATTTGCAGCCGTGTTCAAAAAGCAGTTTTGTCTTTCTCCGCTGGAATACCGGCGGTCAAAGAATTTGGGAAATATATAAGAGTAAAGCCGGGATTTGCCACTTGTCAGCAAAATCCCGGCCTTACTTATGCTTAAAATTTCATGCGTAAATCAATTCTTGAAAAATAACTTCCTCCGCCTGTGCTTTCAGCGTGTTCATCAGCCCCACCCAGCGCATGGGGTCACGGGCTTTCAGTTCCTCGGTGACGCCCGCCGCCTCCATCATGCGGGGCAGCATGGCGTCCGTCCGCTCCCGCACCGCCCGGTCAATCTCCAACAGGTGCGGGTACAGCTTTTCGCTCAAAATCAAGCTGCTGTAAAGGCCGGGCCGGTGTTCCTTTAGGTAGCGTTGCCGCATACGGACATATTTTCTCACCGGTGAGGAACGCAAGCTGATCCGCAACGAGGTGTTCCGTTCGGTGGAATGGATCATGTTGGATCGGGGCGTGATCGACGAAGAAATCGCAGAGCAGCGTATTCTACCCCTTTTACCGGAGCGTCTGCACAGTGCAGCCCGTGGGCTGATCGAAAAGTGGGACGACCCCATCGTGCCAGTGGAGGGAATGCTGGAGCTTTTGCAGGCACTGAAAGCAAAGGGCTACCGTCTCTACCTACTTTCCAACGCTGCCACCCGTCAGCCTATCTACTGGGCACGGGCAGAGGCCAGTAAGCTGATGGATGGTGTCCTGATCTCCGCAGAGGTCAAGCTGTTGAAGCCCGACTCGCAGATCTACCGCACCTTCCTACACAAGTTCGCCCTTCGCCCGGAGGAATGCGTTTTTATTGACGATACGCCATCAATGTGGAGGGTGCACTCTACGAAAACATGGCAGGCATCGTGTTCAACATGGATGTTCCTGCCCTTGCCGAGAGCCTGCGCACTCTGGGCGTGGAATGGTAATATCCAATTTGGAGAAATGATTATGGTGGTCTGGATTGGTTTGATACTTTTGATTTGTGCTGGATTCTCTGCTTATGCGGGGGCATCCCAGTTGGAACAGGCAAAACAACATGCGAAGTGTTCTTTGAACGCTTTTACTTTGTGTCATTCCGGCATCCAGAAGCTTCTGGTGGAAGGTTCTGCTGGTGTACTGGAATCCTCGGTCACTGTGGAACAGTGGGTGAGCATCTGGATTTTCCAGAACAGCTTTATCAAGCGTATCAGAGGGCGAATGATCTGTCAGACTAAACGGCTCCCAACGAATGCGATGCTTTTAGCTTGCGTCTTTCTGTTCGTCAAGAATGCGCCAGCCGTCCATCAGGTTTGAATTCTCCATAATAAAGGTGTGGGCAGTATCCTGTCCCCACGAGTTGTCGTATTTCAGCATCAGATAATCGCTCAACTCGGTTCGATTTTTGAACTTCAACAAGCGATACGGCTCCTGAAAAGCGACCTTTTCAACGAAATATACTGCATCCGATGTGGGAAGCATAACGCCGACATGACCGATCATAAGAGAATTGTCCGTTTCAGAGAACTGATCGTGCAGGACTACGGAGACGAGACGGATCTTATCATCTTCTACGAAGGAGAGACCGCGTTTCTTCCATTCCTGTTGAATCGTTTTCAAATGGGTAGGAATATCGGTCGTATTGGTGGTTTTAACTGGGGCGAACAGCGCATCAAATTTTTGCCGTTCATCGCCGCAAAGGGATTCCGGGTCAGAATCCAGTGTTTCATAGTCCATAAACAGGGTGTCCTCAGCTGAGTCAAGGTCTGCCTTGCCCGTGACAGTGATAAAATCACCGAACAGCCCACAAGCGGTGATTCGACAGTTCCAGCCGGGGAAGGTATCGTATTTTTCTGTCCATGCGTCCTGCATGGAGTAAGGATCGTATTTCAGATCCGAAGGCTTGGCGTTTTCAAAACCTGTGGTGAGCCATGCCGGGTCCACAACATTGTTGAACTTTTGCACATGATCAAAGAAGGTCTGTATCCGTAGGTCGGATACGCCGGCATCCTGCAAAAGTTTGGAAAGAAGAGCCTGTGTATTAGAATCTGCCAAATTGGAGTATTCAATTTGCTGAAGGACGGGCTGAGAAGCTTTTTGAGTGCAGCCCCCTGCCAGAAGCGCACCGCAAAAAAGTGCAGCGGAGCAGACAAGAAAAGTTCGACGTTTCAAAAATGGTCACCTCGTTGTGTTTTTCGGAAAGTTTCTTTGAGTGCCGGAGTCTCCACCATAAGCGAAGAGAGCAACGCCGTTGGTCTCGTAACGAATGGTATCACAGATAAACAAAGAAAATCAATGACTTCTGTCGTATTTGACCCTATATAATGCTGCAGTATCCATATCCCATACGGCTAACGCCCATTTGGAGAAAGACAATGCGGCAGTTTTCTGAACGATTTTCTTCATGTCGGACACAACAGGAGTATACCCAAGTTGGAATAAGATTTTTCCGTTTTTTCCGATGGAAGGTTCAAATCGCTTTCCAGTTTGAAAATGGTGTAACGTCAAACGTTGGGGGTTGTATAGGAACCGCCTGCAAAAGCCTGAAAACGGTGCAGGCAAAGCAATGCAGCCCCCAAAAATCGGCTTCAGTAAAAAGAAAAGCACCTTACTTCAAACGAAGTACAGTGCTTTTTTGGTGGAGCATTGTCCACAGCACTCGAACCCAACACTTCCTCACGGGTGACCGTTTTGGCATCATCCGTGAAGTTGAAATTGAGTACGACCCGGTCATCAAAGACGTAGACCGAGTTGACAAAGGTATCAATGATCTGCCGCTGGTGTTCCGTGCTGCCCACGTCACCCTTGCGGAATTTTTCAAGCCAGAACCGAATCCACTCACGGGTCAGGACGGGCTTTTTCAGCTCTTCTTCCAGAATGCTGGTGTTCAGGGCTTCTTTCCGGGCTTCCAGCTCGTCCAACCGCTGCTTGGTGGTCGGGGTCAGGATGCCCTGTTCAATGGCTTCCAGAAGGTTTGCGAGTCGTTTCTCCGTATCCCGGAGTTGTTCTTTCAGAACAGGCAGCCGGGTGTTCTCCTGCTGCTGGGCTTCCATGACCAAATCTATCAGCCGTTCGATGATTTCATCGCTGAAAATCACCTTAATGGCAGTGTCCACCACGAACCGTTCCAGCGGCTCCTTGCGGATGGCTTTCAGGTCGCAATGCGCCTTGCCGTGGCGTTTGGCGTTGCCGCACTTGTAGTAATAGTAGGTGTTTCCCATGTGGCTGGTGCCGCTTTCGCCACCCATCAGGGTGCCGCACTTGCCACAGAACAGCTTGGTGGTCAGCAGATATCTCACATCCTCTTTTGCAGGCCGACCATGGGCGATCCTGTTCTGCTCAAAACGCTGCTGCACCCGGTCAAACAGGTCCTGGTCAACAATGGCCGGAATGCCGCCCGGCGTCACAATGTCCTTGTAGCGGTATTCGCCGATGTAGCGGCGGTTGCGGAAGATCTGGAAGAAGCTGTTCTTCACGAACGGCTTTCCGGTGCGGGTACGCAGGCCGCGCTCGTTCAGGGATGCCGCAATCTTCTCAGCCGGTTCGCCGTCGGCATACCGGGTGAAGATTTCCTGCACGATGGGAGCCGTCTCCGGGTCGATATGGTACAGCCTGTCCTCCTTGCCAATGGTGAAGCCCAGCGGCACCACACCGCCGTTGTACTTGCACTGGAGGGCATTTTCGCGCTCACCGCGCGCCACTTTCAGGGCGAGTTCGGCGGAATAGTATTCCGCCATGCCAATCAGCATACTCTCCACCATAATGCCTTCAGGCCCCTGCGAGATGGGTTCCATGGCAGACACCAGATGGACACCGTTCTTTTCCAGCTGGTACTTGTAGTTCACGGCATCGAATCGGTTCCGGGCAAAGCGGTCCAGCTTCCAGACCAGAACCACATCGAAGATTTTCTTTCCGCTGTCTTTGATCATCCGCTGAAAGTCCGGGCGGTCATCCGTTTTGGCAGAGTAGGCACGGTCAATATAGGTGCCGACCACGGTGATGCCGTTCTTCTCGGCGTAGTCCTTGCAGTCGCGCAGTTGTCCTTCAATGGACGCTTCTCGCTGGCTGTCAGATGAATAGCGGGCGTAGATCACGGCGGTCATGGTTGCACCTCCTTGGCGTGTATTCGACTTGCCTTTATAGTATCGGGTCAAGCGCAGCTTGTCAACAATCTGCGAGCAGATTGAAATGTGAAAATTGCGAAACGCAGCGAAAAAGCTGAGAGCAAGAATCGTCCCGTGGCCACAAATTTTCAATTCTTGAAAATTCTTGCCCCTTTGGGACAGCTTCTTGTTGGGGCGTGCCTGCCCCAAACCCTGCTAGGAACGAGTACAGCAAACTGGAATTTATACCCGGTACTTGTCTCGATTTATAGTCATATCAACCAAATGAAATACAAGTAAGATAATAAAAAAAACGAAAGCTATTATTATTCCTGCGCCCGGCTTGATAAAATCAATTATACCGCCAAGACAAAAGAGCATTGCCCATGTCTTAATCCGTTTTCCAGTAACTCTGCATATTTTCTCTGTGTTTAATCCAGTATAATCTCCTGATAAAAACAGCACACTTCTTTCTGTATTCCTTGATTTGATAAAAAATCTTCCAACAAAAAAGAGAACAGTTGCCATCAGTAAATCAATAAATATAATTATTATTTTCATTTTCAACACCTCTAATTCTAAGTTCACAACTTCCAATTTACTGGGCTAAGCCGAGTATACCACACTCCTCCATGAAAGAACACCCCGATATAGTGAAATTTTTCCATTTTTCTGCGTACGTGCGTACACGCTCCGCAGGGATTCCAAAGGGGCTATGCCCCTTGGCACACAGACTTTGGAACAAAGTCTAGTGTGTTACACCTTGCCAGAGGTGTACACGCTCTCCCGGTACGCACGTACACAGCGATTGCCCCCAATGCGTCATATAGGGTGACGACCAAGTTCGCACAAAGCGAACTTGATTCCTCAAAGCAAAAGGCAGGATACCACCGTCATAGTGATACCCTGCCTTTGCTCGTTTAACGCTCTGTGTAGTCCTTCCGCAGAATTTCCGATAAACAAAAAACGTACCCGAACCCTTTCTCGTAAAGAATCGGGTTCGAGTACGAACTGTATGGTGGAGAATACCGGGATCGAACCGGTGACCTCTTGCATGCCATGCAAGCGCTCTCCCAGCTGAGCTAATCCCCCACATGTTTGGTTTCGTGTCTTGCGACGTGAGTTATTATACCAGCAGGAAGGGACGCTGTCAACACTTTTTTCGAATTTCCTGCGAAGTTTTTGCAGAGAAAAGCGCCCCGGCGGGCGGTGGACCTGCCGGGGCGCGATGGTGCGTGAAAAATCAGGCCTTGGTGTACTGGCGGTCGAAGATCTGCGGGGCCACCTTGATGAGCAGCACAGCGGCCACCACGGTGAGCAGGGTCTCCGGCAGCATGTAGCTGGCATTGTAGACCAGGCTGTAGGTCCAGGCACTCAGGCCCTCGTTCAGGTTGCCCCAGACGAGCACACCGGAGAGGAAGCTGCACAGGAAGCGCAGCACACCGGCCATAAAGGTGCCGAAAGCCACGCCGACCATCCGGTTTTTGAAGGGGCGGGCAAACAGCTCAGCCGTGCCCAGCGCCATGAAGGCGATGAGGTAGTCCAGCAGGACTTCGCCCAGGAAGTACAGGAAGGTGGGCGTCGGGGGTGCCCAGAAGCCCAGCAGCATTTGCAGGCAGCCGTTGACCAGGCCGGTGAACAGGCCCCACTTGACGCCATGGCGGAAGGACACCAGCACAAAGGGCAGCATGCTCAGCAGGGTGACGCTGCCGCCGTTGGGCATGGTGAAGATCTTGATGTTCGACAGCACGGTGCCGATGGCGATCATCAGGGCGCACTCCACCAGAATGCGGGTCTTGGAATAGGAATTCGACATTTTGGATTCGCTCCTCTAAAAATATAGTACACAAAAACAAAATACGCCTGCGATCAGCAGGCGTAGAGGCTTCGTTTGTGAAAGATGGGAACATTCCGCAAACTACCTACGCCGGCATTACCCGGATCAGGTTCAAGGGTACTCCGCAGTGCGCGGATCTCAGCCTTTCGGCGCCCCTGTTTTCATGTCCGTCTCCCAGTATAGTCGTCCGACGCCAAAAGTCAAGCCCCGGCGGGCATATTGCGCCCCTCTGCCTCATATTTTTTACCAAGGAGTCTTGCGGAGGAGGGGACAGGGCATGAAAGTGGAACCGGAACAGCGGGCTGCACTGCTGGGGGAGTACATCGCAAAAAACAGCGCAACAGTGCGGACCGCAGCGCGGGCGTTCGGGTGCAGCAAATCCACCGTGCACAAGGATGTTTCGTCCCGGCTGCGGCGGGTGGACCCCGACTTATTCCAGCGGGTGCAGGCAGTGCTGGCCCGGAACAAGGCCGAGCGGCATCTGCGGGGCGGAGCGGCCACCCGCCGGAAATACGGCAAAAAATAAGAGCGGCGGCGCATCCTTATATATAGGTTGTATAAGGGTGTGCCGCTTTTGCTGCTATTTGCTGCGGAATTGTTCCAGCGCGGCCTTTTCGAGCCGGCTGACCTGCGCCTGGCTGATGCCGATCTCCCGCGCCACCTCCATCTGCGTTTCGCCCTTGAGGTAGCGCAGCTCCATGATCCGCTTTTCGCGCGGGGTCAGGGACGCGACGGTCTCCCGGAACTGCAGGCCGCTGATCCAGCTGTCCTCGCCGTCGGGGTCACGCACCTGGTCGATGACATACATGGCGTCGCCGCCGTCGGTATAGAGCGGCTCCTCAAGGCTGAGCGGTTCCACCACCGACTCCAGCGCCGCCGTCACCTCCCGGCGGGACAGGCCCGCCTGCTGCGCGATCTCGTTCACCGTAGGCTCCCGGCCCAGCTGCTTTTCCAGCCTCTCCCGCGCCTGCATGGCTTTGTAGGCCGTATCCCGCAGCGACCGGCTGACCCGCAGGGCGTTGTTGTCCCGCAGAAAGCGGCGGATCTCGCCGATGATCATCGGGACGCCGTAGGTGGAGAACCGCACGTTCTGGGCCGGGTCAAAGTTGTCAATGGCCTTGATCAGCCCGATGCAGCCTACCTGAAACAGGTCGTCGAGATTCTCGCCTCGCTGGGCGAACCGCTGTACCACGCTGAGTACCAGCCGCAGGTTGCCCTCGATCATCTGCTGGCGGGCGGCGGCGTCGCCCGCATGGGCCCGCGTCAGTAGCTCCCGCTTCTGTGCTTCGGTCAGGACAGGCAGCTGTGCCGTATCCATCCCGCAGAGCTCGACTTTGTTGTACATCCGCGCCCCTCCGGTTTCGTTTTGACGTTACCGGAAGTATGGGGCGGGGGCAGGGGAATCATGCGTGGGAATTTTTGCCCGCTCAGTCCTCCAGCTTCTTTTTCAATTCCCGGATGATGCGTTTTTCGAGGCGGGAGATGTAGCTCTGGCTGATGCCGAGGGCATCGGCGGCCTCTTTCTGGGTGCGCTCGACGCCGTCCAGCAGCCCGAAGCGCAGTTCCATGATCTGGCGCTCCCGCGGGGAGAGCAGGGCCACCGACTGCCGGAGGGTGGCCCGCTCGGCACTCTGTTCGAGCCGCTGGCTGACCAAATCCTCGTCGCTGCCGAGGATGTCGGAGAGAAGCAGCTCGTTGCCGTCGCCGTCCACGTTCAAAGGCTCGTCGATGCTGGCCTCCTGGCGGCGGTTGGAGCTTTTGCGCAGATACATCAGGATCTCGTTGCCGATGCAGCGGCTTGCGTAGGTGGCGAGTTTGATGTTTCGTTCCGGCGTGAAGGTGTTGACCGCTTTGATCAGCCCGATGGTGCCGATGGAGATCATGTCCTCGGCAGGGACGCCGGTGTTCTCGTACTTTTTGGCAAGGTAGACCACCAGCCGCAGGTTGTGGGTGATGAGGTCATCCCGCGCGGCGCGGTCGCCCGCCATCATCCGGGCGAGCAGGGCTTTTTCCTGCTCCGGCGTCAGGGGCGGCGGCAGGCTGGGCGCCCCGGCGACATAGTGGGCAGCGCCGGGGCAGACGAACAGGACGTACAGCCGACGGAAAAACGATAACAGGTGATTCAACGAAAAGCCTCCTTTTTGTGGGCGGGATTCTTGGGTGCTGCCAATGAGGGCGGGAACCGGTAGGGTAAACCTCTCAGTCTCGCCTGCGGCTCGCCAGCTCCCCTGGTAGGGGAGCCACTGGCGAGTCGGTGATGGTTGTGCTGGACGAGCAAAGTTTTCTGCTTCCGGAAACGGCTGGGCTCCGCTGTCTCAATTCACGACTGCTTGCCCAGCACTCTTTGGTAGAGCGTAGTCCCGCAGTCGCTTCCAATGAGAACAGGGCCCGCTGCCTTGCGCCCAATTTGAGCCCAAGCGAACAGCAGGGCTGGCCCGGCCTGCCAAGGGCTCCCCTATCAGGGAAGCTGGCGGGCGCAAGCCCGACTGAGAGGTTCAACGGCTCATCGGAACGCAGCATCGGGCACAACGGCAGGCGAGAGCAACAGCTCCCAGCCGCCCGGAGGGGGCGGAAGGTCACAGAAGGCTGCATAGAGCGGCTGAGCCGGAGCCGAAGCCAGTACAGCCGGGACGGCGGGAAGAATGCAGTGCCCGGACACCGTGGTGCAGGGGACGAACCGCAGGCCGAGTTCGGGCGGCGGCAGGGTGGAAGGGGCCGCGAAGTAAGCGGATAAGTAGGTGTGCAGCGGGCCGGGCAGGGCGTTCTGCACGGCGGCAAAGCGTACGAGTACGACCTCCCGGCCTGAAAGCGGTTCCTGCACCGAGAAACCGGTGTCGCAGAAGGCCCGGAGCGGGAGGGATGCGCTGCCAATTTGCAGAGTGACGGGAAACGTCTGCCCGCCGTTCCGGCCCAGAAACCGCAGGATACCCTGCACAGCCAGATACACGCCCCCGGCGCAGACCAGCAGCAGCCCCGGCGAGAGGGGAAGGTAGATGCTGAAATTGTTGGCCTGTGCGCCGGGCAGAAGCACGGCTCCCGTCAGCGCAAAATGAAGGGCTGCGAACCATGCCAGAAGCCGCAGAAAACACCGCCCGCCCGGAAACCCATAGCCAAGCAGGACGATGCCGACCCCGGAGGCCAGCTGATACCCGACTGACACCGGCCACGGCAGGGCAGGGGCCAGCAGGATGAGGGAGGCTGCCGCCCCGGCCAGCGCCCCGCCTACGACCCGCCCGCCCGACGTGCTCACGCCGCACAACAGCCCCGCCGCCAGCAGAAACAGCGCTGTCGTGAGAAAATTGACCAGCAGAAGAACATCGAGATAGATCACGGCCCGGATAAGCCCCGCCCCCTTTTGGGAGATTATAGCAGGAGGAGGACGAAAAATTTGCAGGAAACGGGGGAGGTGGACTTTCTGCGAGGCGCACACCTCCCCGCCTGAAAGCTTTTTTCATAAATTTTCGAAAAAGACTTGCAAAATATAGGCAAAAGAGGTATAATCCTACTCGCAGCAGCTTTTACCGCTGTAAAGCTCTGGATATATGCCTCTTTAGCTCAGTCGGTTAGAGCACCTGACTGTTAATCAGGGTGTCGCCTGTTCGAGTCAGGCAAGAGGCGCCAACAAATCGGCGGCGGGGATCACACCTGCCGCCTTTTTCATGGATGCGGGTTGTAACTATTTTGTGACATCTTTCACACTTTCTTCAAAATTAACGGTTTCTTAAAAAATGTCCTCTTGAAGAAGCTGTCAGATTGTGGTATACTGCATCTAAGCTTTAGGAAGCTTCCTGAAGCGCTTGGTAGATCAAAGGGTAGGCGCTCCCTTCTTTTTGATAGCAGCTTGGCCTCTGCTTTGCCTTGGTTCTCCGCAGGGCAGGGCAAAGCAGAGGGCTATGCGCTGCTTTTGATGGGGCGTGACAGAACCTTTTCTCCTGCGTCAAAATCTGCATCCTGTCTGCTATCTGTGTGATGCGTACAAAGTCTTACTTGTACATTTCCGCACAATGTGCTAGAATATGGAAGGCAGTTTTGAATATTAGAACACAGAGAAGAGATCGTTTCCGAAGGTTGTCGGTCTCTTGTAAAGGAAACATCTATGCGTTATACCTATGTGCGGCAGCACGACACGACCGACTGTGCAGCTGCCAGTCTCGCAATGGTGTGCCTCCATTACAAAAAGGAAATCACCATCACCCGCTTACGCGATATGATGGGAACCGACATGAAGGGCACGAACCTCGTGGGCCTGCAGAAAGCCGCCAATGAGCTTGGCTTCAACACGGCCGCCGTCCGAGTGGACCGCGAGAATTTTCTGAGCGATTTCACACTTCCCTGCATTGCGCAGGTCATCACCGACCAGGGGTTGACCCACTTTGTGGTCATCTTCAAGAAGACCACGATCAAGGACGATGATGCCCGCCGCAAGCATGTGTTGAAGGAAGAAGAAAAAAAGGCTGATGCTTCCAAGAAGTACAAGTGCAAGGATTATGTCGTCATCGGCGACCCTGCCAAGGACCTCGAAAAGATCAGCCTGGACGACTTCTATAAAAACTTCACTGGCGTTCTGCTGCTGATGAACCCCACATCGGAGTTCAAGGGCGGCAAGGCAAAGAAAGCTGGCACCAGCATCAACGGCACCAGCACCGATGCAAACGCCAAGGAGGATAAGAGCACCGGCAAGTACCACATGCTCAAACGGTATTTTGACCTGCTCTGGCCTCAGAAAAAACTTTTTATTTATGCAATCCTCTGTTCGGTGATCCTTACGGTCATCGGCATCGTCTCCACAGTGTTCAACAAAGCACTGATGGATGAAGTGCTTCCGTATGGGTTGAAGAACTTACTCGTCACCTTGATCCTCGTGTTCAGCGTGGTCAACCTCACGAGCAACCTGCTCAGCACGGTTCGCCAGTGGATCTTGATCTTCCTGTCCATCCGGATCGACATTCCGCTGATGCTGGGATACTTCGAGCATGTGTACAAACTGCCGATGAAGTTCTTCGCAACGCGGAAGACCGGTGAGATCACCACCCGTTACTCCGATGCAAGCACCATCAAATCGGTCCTGACCAACATCGCGATGACCATCGTGATGGACGTGGTGATGGCCGTAGGCGTTGGCATCGTGCTGTTCCGGATGAACTCCTCGCTGTTCTCACTCACCCTGTTCAGCACCGCGCTGAGCCTGCTCCTCGTCATCATCTTCAAGCAGCCGTACAAGCGGATCAATGAAGAGACGATGCAGCAGTCCGCAATGCTGAACAGTCAGATGATCGAGAGCCTGCGCGGCATTGAGACCATCAAGTGCAATGCCTGCGAAGACCGCGAGCTGGAAGCGCTGGAACGCGAGTACATCAAGAGCCTGAAGATCAGCCTCCGGTCCAGCAAGATCAGCACCGGCCAGTCTCTGGTTTCGATGGTGATTTCCACCCTGCTGAATATGGTGACCACTTACGTGGGCATCATGCAGGTGTTGAACGGTGAGCTGACACTGGGCGGCTATATGGCATTCACCACGCTGTCCGGTTACTTTACTTCTCCGGTGAGCGACCTGATCTCGATGCAGATGTCGATTCAGGAAGCCGATATCTCCATGAAGCGACTGACTGAGATCATGGATTATGAATCGGAACAGGCCGAAGATGAAGAGCACACCGAGATGGAGCAGATCGAAGGCGACATCGAATTCAAAGATGTCACGTTCCGATATGGCAACCGCAGCCCCGCACTGAACCACATCTCCTTCACTATCCCGCAGGGGCAGAAGGTGGCACTGGTCGGCAGCAGCGGCAGCGGCAAATCGACCATCACCAAACTCCTGCTCAAGTATTATGAGCCGGAGAGCGGCGAAATTGATGTGAACGGTATCAACCTCAATGAGTATACCAACGCATCGGTACGTCGTGCGATTTCTTACGTCCCGCAGAATGTCGAGCTGTTCAGCAAGACTCTGTTTGAGAATATCCGGATCTCGCGTCCGGAAGCTACCCTTGAGCAGGTCAAGGACGCTGCCAAGAAGGCAGATGCACATGAGTTCATCCGCAAGCTGCCGCTGCAGTACAACACCTATCTGGAAGAAGCCGGCAACGGCCTGTCCGGTGGTGAGAAGCAGCGCATTGCTCTGGCTCGTGCGTTCCTGAAGGACTCGAACCTCTACATTCTGGACGAATCGACCAGCAGCCTGGACTTTGGCACAGAGAATACCATTTTTGATATGATCTACAACCAGCTGGCTGACAAGTCGATGCTCATCGTGGCACACCGCCTGTCCACTGTTCGTGACTGCGACCAGATCCTGGTCATGGATCACGGCGAGATCGTGGAGCGCGGCACACACGATGAACTGCTGGCAAAACAGGGCAAGTATTACGAGCTTTGGAACTTGCAGCAGGGCATCTTCCGCCGCAAGAAGGAAGAGCCGAAACCCGTTGCTCACGCCGCAGTGGTCGAGGAAGACGACGATGGCGGTGAGGCGATCACTTATTAAGTTGCAATCGAGTGCGCACTCGATTACATAAAAATGGCTTTGGATGGTTGCGCAGCCTGAAGAAGTCCTAAATTCGATTCAATCATTTGAAGGGAGTAATTCATTATGATGATGCCTGCAAACTACTCTGTTATCGCAGAGAACGAAATGACCTATGTTGTTGGTGGTGGCGTGATCGAGGCTATCGGCGCTGTTACCGCTCCGATCTGGACCGCTGCTAACGTCAAGACCTTCAACACCAACATTGTTACCCTGGTGGGCAACGCTTTTGTTGACAACTTCGTCCACGGCACCGTTGGCTATGTCTTCTCTGAGGGCGCTTCTTGGAAGGGCCTGGGCGAGAGCCTGAAGGGCACCTTCGTTGCTAAGAACGGCCAGGCTGGTGAGACCTTCGCTAAGGTTCTGGGCAATGTTGCTGCTATCTACAACCTGGGCAACGCTACCGTCGCTAACAAGGCTGGCGACGTTAAGCTGTTCAAGTCCACTCCTTCCGCTAAGTACACCTTTAAGGATGCGGATGGCAATGTCGTTGGCTCTATTTGGTAATTAACCAAGCCTGAATAGGTAGAGTATTTCATTTGCACCGCCCTACATTGTAGGCGGGGCTGATGATAATGCCTCGTAATGGTGTGCCAGGAGGCGTAAGCCTTCTGGCACACCTTATTTTTATAATGTCACTTATTATATCCCCTTGAAAAGCGTGGATGCAGACGGTCTGTCTGCGGCACCGGAGGGGTGTAATAGGTGATCGTGTGTGGAAAATAAGAAACAAAACGGAAACGCGTCATGTAGTACAACCTCTCAGTCGGGCTTACGCCCGCCAGCTCCCCTGGTAGGGGAGCCCTTGGCAAAGAGGTGAAGTTTACGGAATGCCAAAGCCTCTCCTACCAGGAGAGGTGTCACCGCAGGGGACGGAGAGGGTGTACGAAGGAAAGCCTGCCGGAAAACGGTAAAGCAAAAACGGAAACGCGCCATGTAGTACAACCTCTCAGTCATCGCTTCGCGATGCCAGCTCCCCTGGTAGGGGAGCCACTGGCGAAGAGGCGAAGTTTACGGAATGCCAAAGCCTCTCCTACCAGGAGAGGTGTCACCGCAGGTGACGGAGAGGTTGTACGAAGGAAAGCCTGCCGGAAAACGGTAAAGCAAAAACGGAAACGCGCCATGTAGTACAACCTCTCAGTCATCGCTTCGCGATGCCAGCTCCCCTGGTAGGGGAGCCACTGGCGAAGAGGTGAAGTTTACGGAATGCCAAAGCCTCTCCTACAAGGAGAGGTGTCACCACAGGGGACGGAGAGGTTGTACAAAGGATAACCTGACCGTGAGGTGCGCTTATGCCTGTGACAAACCTGCCCTATGATTCGCGGTTGAATGAGCGAGCGAAGGATCTGCGACGGAAAATGACCCCGCAGGAACGCAAACTATGGTATGCGTTTTTGAGAACCTATCCGGTGAAAATCTACAAGCAGAGAGTCATAAAGTTCTTTGTGGTAGACTTTTACTGCGCTGAGGCAAGATTGGTTATTGAACTCGACGGCTCGCAGCATTATACTGAACAGGGCAAAGTTTACGACGAGGAACGAAGTGCTATCATGGAAGGCTATGGCATTGAGGTGTTGCGATTCTCAAACCGCGAGGTGAATCAGCAATTTGATGCGGTATGTGAACGCATTGATGAACGGATTAGCTGCCGGATGGCTGAACCGTGAAACGGAACGGAAACGTGGCATATAGTACAACCTCTCAGTCGGGCTTACGCCCGCCAGCTCCCCTGGTAGGGGAGCCACTGGCGAGGAGGCAAAGTTTGCAGAATGCCAAGGCCTCTCTTACAAGGAGAGGTGTCACCGCAGGTGACGGAGAGGTTGTACGAAGGAAAGCCTTCCGGAAACCGCAGAGCAAAACGGAAACGTATCATGTAGTACAACCTCTCAGTCATCGCTTCGCGATGCCAGCTCCCCTGGTAGGGGAGCCTCTGGCGAGGAGGCGAAGTTTGCGCAATGCCAAAGCCTCTCCTACAAGGAGAGGTGTCACCGCAGGTGACGGAGAGGTTGTACGAAGGAAAGCCTGCCGGAAACCGCAGAGCAAAACGGAAACGCGCCATGTAGTACAACCTCTCAGTCTCGCCTACGGCTCGACAGCTCCCCTTGTAGGGGAGCCCTTGGCAAAGAGGTGAGGTTTGCGCAATGCCAAAGCCTCTCCTACAAGGAGAGGTGTCACCGCAGGTGACGGAGAGGTTGCACGAAGGAAAGCCTGCCGGAAAACGGTAAAGCAAAACGGAAACGTGTCATGTGGTACAACCTCTCAGTCAGCGCTTACGCGCTGCCAGCTCCCCTGGGAGGAGAGGCGTCACCGCAGGTGACGGAGAGGTTGTACAACGGCAGACCTTCCGGTCAAAATGAAGCCCCAATTTATTTTCCATAGACGATGACCTATTGCAAAATCTAAAGAAACAGGTGGACGATACCATGAGAGAAATTCAAGTTGCAGAACACAAGACCCTGAAGCTGACCAATGTGCTGTCGCGCAAGGTGGAAGTTGAGGATATGGGCAATCTGGCCATTGTGCTGACCCAGATGCAGAACTTTATCCGCAGCCATGACGCCATGCCGGTTGGCCCCATCGTGCAGTGCGTGAAGATGCGCAAGGGCCCCAACCCCACGGCGGAGATCTACTTCATGCAGCAGGTCAACCAGCTGATTCCCCGGCTGGACCCCGGCTACCAGATGGACGCTCTGCTGCGGGTGCGCAACTGCCTGTATGCCCACTACACCGGCCCCATGAGCTACAGCAACCTCGCCAGCCAGAAACTGGATATCTATGCGTTCGAGCATGAGATCGAGACGACCGGCGATTCGTACAGCGTCTATGTCAATCAGGACGACGACAACGGTGTGCTCGACGTCTTTATGGAGACCAAGTGATTATGACGACCATTCAGAACCTTTCCGACCTGCAGGATCGCCGCATCATGATGGAAAAGCGTGTGCCGCCCTTTGGCTACGCGATGATCCTTCTGGTGGCGGGCCTGCTGGTCTTCCTGACCATCTGGAGCACCCAGAACTACCGCACCTACGTCAGCCAGTCGACCGGCACGGTGCAGGCAAGCAACAAGACCTATATCATGTCCAGCTACTCCGGCTCCATCACTGAGCTCAACATCTCGGAGGGCAGCTATGTCAACGAGGGCGACCTCATCGCCCATGTCAAGAGCACCGACATCGACATGCAGCAGGACAGCTACAAGAGCCAGCTGGAGATCTATCAGAAGCAGAAGGCACAGTATGAAAAGCTGCTGAAGTCCATTCAGGACGACACGAACTATTTCAGTGAGACCGACCTGGACGACCAGCCCTACTATTACCAGTATGAGAGCTACAAGAGCCAGGTGCAGCAGAAGGCCTTTGACGCTTCGCCCTATCAGGCGGCGGGTTACTCCGACGAGCAGATCAAGGCCCTGATGGAGCAGAACCAGAGCGAGATCGAGGCGCTGTACTACTCCACGCTGCAGTCCATCACCAGCAATCTGACCAGTGTGCAGACCAACATCGACAACATTCAGGCCCAGCTGGATACGCTGGCAAGCGGTGCGAACGATTACTACATCTATGCGCCCACGTCCGGCGTCATCCACATGGACACCCCTTATAAGGTGGGCATGGTGCTGAGCGCCGGTTCGGCACTGGCCACCGTGGCCAGCGAGAACAGCGATCAGGAGATCGTGGCGGCCCTGACCGTCAGCGACCGCCCGCTCATCAACGTGGGCGACCCCTGCAAGATCGCCATCACCGGCCTGTCGGAGTATTCCTACGGCAACCTGACCGGCACGGTGACTTCCATTGACAGCGATGTGACCTCCACCGAGTCCGGCTCGTACTACAAGATGACCATCAAGCCCAACAGCACCTACGTGGTGAGCAACAGCGGCGACAAGGTCGATCTGGCCAACGGCATGAGCGTGACCGCCCGTGTTGAGTACGACAAGCTGACTTACTTTGAATATGTCATGGAGGCCCTGGGCGTTTTGTTCCGTTAAACAGCGTCCGCAAACTCAACGCCCAAAGAGGTACGATAGAATGAAACTGAACCCGAAACAGCTGGCCGTAAGCGCCGCCCTGCTGGGCCTTCTGGCCGCAGGCGCAGCGCTGCCCGCAGCCGCAGCCAGCCCCATTTCTGCCCCGGCTGCCATCACCTTCCCGTGGAGCCCTGTGGCGGCCGAGAGTGTGGAAACAGGGGACTATGCCCCCACTATGACCGTGGGCACGGCCCAGCAGCTTTCGCCGGTGGTCCAGCCGCAGAAAGCCGCCAGCCGAAACGGCGTGAGCTACGTTTCCGATAACCCGAACATCGTTTCGGTCGGGGAGGACGGCGTGGCGCAGGCGGTGGGCCTGGGCACGGCGAACATCACGGCCACCTGTGGCGATGTCAGCTGCACCTATACCATCACCACCCAGCCCGACAGTTCGATGATCGCGACCGAGATGGACATCACGCTGGCCTCCAGCACCATTGCCGTGGGCGACACCACGTCGCTCTCGCTGGCAGTGCTGCCCACCACGGCGGCAAATTATATCAGTGTCTCGCTGAGCTCCTCCGATCCCGGCGTGGCCACCGTGAACAACTTCGGCAAAGTGACCGGCGTGGCCCCCGGCAAGGCGACCATCACGGCCACCGCCGGGGATGTGACCTGCTCGGCGACCGTGACCGTCGTGGCGGCCTCCTCCAGCTCGGCGTCCACCGGCCCGGTGGAGTCCATCTCCCTGAACACGAACTACATCGTGCTCAAGCCGGGGGCTTCCGGCACCATCACCGGTTCGGTGGCACCGTCTTCGGCCTCCCAGAAGCTGACCTTTACCAGCAAGGATAAGAAGATCGCCACCGTGAACGGAAGCGGCGTCGTGACCGGTGTTGCCACCGGCGCGACCTCCATCATCGTTTCCAACGGCAAGGTCTCTTCGTCGGTGACGGTCATCGTCAACCGCACGGCATCTGCGTCCGGCAACGGCACGGACAGCACCGGGGAGGGGATGACTCCGGCGGAGACCGACCCCATCGTGGCCTCCATCGAGAATGCGGCTTCTGATACCATCTCCTACCCGCAGAGTCAGGTCCCGGTGCTGACCACTGCGATGCTGAACGCTCTGCGCACCACAGGCCGCACCCTCGTGCTGGAAGCGGAGGACTACACCCTGACCGTGGACGGCTCCACCATCCGCAACACTACCAGTGAGGTGAACACCGCGCTGACCTTTGCGCCCGACGAGTACGGCCTGCGCTTCACCCTGAACGAGGGCGAGGCCATGCCCTGCGGCGTGACCATCACCATGACCGGCGAAAATGCCGGGTACAGCCGCCTGTACCTGCACAACGCCGTGAGCGGGAAGTGGCAGTTCCTCAACAGCTACAAGGACGGCGTGGCACACGCCGATGTGGCGGGCGAGTATCTGCTGACCAACCAGAATCTGCGCTTCACCAGCATCAATTGGACCTTCTTCATCGGCGCAGGCATCCTTGTAGTGGCCTGCCTCATCGCGTACGTCGCGGTCAAGAAGCGGTACTGGTTCTGGTAATTCCGCAGGGGATCAAAACTGAAAACGCAAAAAGCGATGGCCGATTCGGGCCATCGCTTTTTTGTGTTGGAGCGTTTTGCCTTATAGTTTGAAATACCCCGCCGGTTCATCGTCCTGGCTGCGGTGCTCCATCAAAAAGGTATCGAGCCAGCGGCCATGGCAGTCCCGCGCAATGCGCTCGCGGCGGCCCACCAGGCGGAACCCGCATTTCAGGTGCAGGCCTTTGGACGCTGCATTGTCCTGCAAGACCGTGGATTGCAGCGTCCAGTAACCGGCCGCTTCGGCCTGCTGGCAGAGGGTGGTGAGCAGGTGATACCCCAGCCCTCGGCCCCGGAACCGTTCGCCGATGTAGATGCTGACCTCGGCTACGCCCCGGTAGCACCAGCGGGGGTCGACCCGGTGCAGGGCCGTCCAGCCTGCCAGGACGCCATCGTCCTCCACGACAAGGCGGCATTCTTTGATGTGGGAGGCATCCCACGCGGGATAGGGCGGGCAGTCGGTCTGGAAGGTGGCATGCTCGGTGGCGATGCCTTCCAGATAGATCTTGGATACGGTCGGCCAATCTTCCGGCGTCATGGGCCGGACTGTGATCTCATTCATACGTTCCCCTGAACGGAGCCGCAATGCTCCGCGATTCCTCAAAATTTCTTCCGATTCTTTCAGTATAGCAGACTTTCCGGCAAAGTACAATGTTTTTAGCCGGAAACTGCACGCCTGCCCGGCAGTTGGCCGCCGGGCGCGGTGGCTTCGCGCGGGAGGCGTTCTTTTTTGTCTGAGATACCTTTTCGAAAACGGCCGGTTGTGCTACAATAGAAGAAAACTCTGGCTGCTTTCGCTCGTGCAGAGCGTGATGACAGCCCGGTTGGAGGAGACGTGCGCTCCGGGCCGGGGCAGCGAAAAGGAGAGTGCCGATGAAAAACATCCTGAGACGGCTGGCCGTGCTGTTCTGCCTGATGCTGGCACTGGCCCTGCCCGCCTTTGCCGAAGGGGAAAAGGGCGAGGCCAACATCACCCCGCAGACCACGATGAAGGAACTGCGCGAAAACCCCAGCATCAAGGGTGCGGGCATTTACACCTATGTATATGTCTGGGAGCGGGATTGTGGACTGCTGAAAAGCAGCAAAGACAACGATACGATGCTGGAAGTGATCGGAAAAGAATCCATCAACAGCTGTGTGGCTGGGATGAACTTTCTGATCGACACGTATAATACAGGAACACAAATTACGTACAAACTCTATACGCCGGAAGAAATTGCAGAGGACAAGACGCGCGACCATGCGGAACTCTATTATTTCCCGGCAGATAAGCCCAATGCAAAATATGCGGTCGTGCTTTCGGGCAACGCCCTGTTTTACAGCGGCGAGATGCGGGGCGGTGTTTCCACTGCATGGGAACTGCATCAAAAAGGATATGCGGTATTTGCACTTCGGTATCGGATCGGAAGTGAAGCAAAGGACAACGCACCGATTCAGGACCTTGGCCGTGCGATTCAACTGATTACGGCCAACGCAGAAAAATTCGGGGTCCAGACGGAAGATTATGCGCTGCTGGGATATTCTTCCGGTGGTCAGATTGCGGGCGTATTCTGCGGGCAAGAAGTGGGATATCCTCGTTATAATGTGCCTCGGCCCGGCGTACTGCTGTTGGCGTATCCGATCAATAATTTCTATGAAGCAAAACCGATTTACCGTTGGCTGATCGATACGTATTCGGAAGATCTGCGTTACTACGATTATAATATTTCCGGCTGTGTGACACCGGATTTTCCGCCAACATATTTCTGGTATGGGTTGAATGACATTTTGTTGATGGCCTTCAATTATTATGAGCAGGGCCCGGCACTTCAAAAAGCACTGGCGAGAAATGGTGTTCCGTACCACGAAAGTGTGTACAAACGTGCGTTCCACGGTATTGGCATAGCAGAGGAAACGGATGCAGAAGGCTGGCTCAACGATGCCACCGCCTTCTGGAAAGAGCAGACCGTGCAGGCGCAGCAGCCTGCCGCATAAGGATCAAGAAAGGAAGCGTTGTAGGATGAAGAACTGGAACGAGACGTTCCGCAGCCTGAATGTGGGCCTGCCGGACGATGTGGAGCGGCTGAAAGCCGCCGGGTATTATCAGGAGGCCATCGAGCGGATCGACGCCTATCTGGCCGAGGACTGGACGGTGACCCAGAACAGCCCCCGCAGCCAGGGCGCGGAACCGGTGGGAGAGGAGCTGCCCCAGAACCCCACGCCCCACGGTGTGGAGGCCCTGCGGGACGCGATGCTGGCCCAGCGGGAGATGATGCGCCGCATCCCGGCAGAATACTGCTACACCGAGGACGAAGCCGTGGCCCGGATGCAGGGGATGGTGCGGGACTTCACGCGTGAGGAGTTCCGGCTTCTCGTGAAGGAGGGCCGGGTGGACTGGCGGTTCGTGGAAGGGGAGAAGCACTACCTCGACCGCTTTGCCGAAACGCTGCTGGCGACCCATGCCGACCTTGCCGCCCGCCAGATCGACCCGCCTGCCCCCGGCACCTCGGCGCGGGAGTTCCGCAACCGCCAGCATGAGCAGATGGAGCGGGACGGCCAGGCAAGCGCCCGCATCACCCTGAAGACCAGCGTTGGCATGTCGGACGAAGCCTTTGCCGCCGCACTGGCCGAGGCGAAGGCGGAGGGGCGGAACAGTGTGCATGTCCGCGCCTGGCTGCCCATCCCGGCCACCTGTCTTTCCCAGAGCGAGATCGAGCTGCTGGACTGCACCGAGCCGCCTGCCCGCATCGCGGACGAGAACGCGCCTCAGCGGACGGTCTTCTGGGAGGCCGACCTCACCGAGAACCGCCGCTTTGGGGTGGAGTACCGCTACCGGACCACGGCCGTCTACACAGACCCGATGGACATCCGGCCGGATGCACAGCAGCCGACCTTTGACACCGGCGAGGAAGCGCCGCACATCGTCTTCACGCCCTATCTGCGGGCGCTGGCCCACCAGCTGACCGACGGCATCACCGACCCGGCGGAAAAGGCAAAACGCATCTACGATTACGTCACCCTGAACGTGCGCTACCACTATCAGCCCGCCTACTTCGTGCAGGAGTGCCTGCCCGACCAGTGCGCCCGGAACCGCCGGGGCGACTGCGGCATCATGGCGCTGACCTTCATCACCCTCTGCCGTCTGGTGGGCATCCCGGCCCAGTGGCAGAGCGGCCTGTCCGTCTCGCTCACAGGTGTGGGCTGCCACGACTGGGCGATGTTCTACATCGCGCCCAAGGGCTGGATGTATGCGGACTGCTCGTTCGGCGCGTCGATGGCGCGGCAGGACGATGAAACGATGCGCCGCCACTACTTTGGCAGTCTGGACACCGGGCGGATGGTGGCGAACCGCGCCTTCGAGGCTCCCTTCGACCCGCCCATGACCGGCTTCCGCTCCGACCCCTACGACAACCAGTCCGGCGAATGCGAGGTGGACGGCGTGGGCCTGTACGGCGATGCCCTTGACACCCGCAAGGAACTTGTGAACTACGAATTACTGTAAAAAAACACCGGGCCCTGCCTTCTGCGGGACCCGGATTTTGATGATAGGAGAAAACCATTTATGGAATATCTGGCAGGACTTTACACCCTTCTGCTGGTCGCCATCTGCCTGGAACTGGCCGTGGTGCTCTGGCGCACCGGCAAAAAGCAGGGCAGCGCACCGGATCACGACGAGCTCAAGCGCTGGATGCAGCAGCAGCTGGATGCGCAGGCCAGGGAGTTTGCGGCCAGGCAGTCGGCCCTTGCTGAGCAGAATCACACCGCCCTGCGCAGCGTCAGCGAGACGCTGCAGACTGCGGTGCAGAACATGAGCACGATGCTGGCACAGGGGCAGGACAGCCAGCAGCAGCTTCTGGAACGCCGTCTGCGTTCGCTGGAAGCATCCAACACCCAAAAGCTGGAAGAGCTGCGCCGGAGCATGGCCGAGAGCATGACCGCCCTGCAGGCCGAGAACAACCGCAAACTGGATGAGATCCGCCACACCGTCGATGAACAGTTGCAGGATACCCTGCAAAAGCGGGTGAGCGAGAGCTTCAAGGCCGTCAACGAGCAGCTGGAACAGGTGTATAAGGGGCTGGGCGAGATGCAGAACCTTGCCGCCGACGTCGGCGGGCTGAAGCAGGTGCTCTCCGGCGTCAAGACCCGCGGCATCCTCGGCGAGATCCAGCTGGGGGCCATTCTGGAAGAGATCCTTGCCCCGGAACAGTACGAGACCAACGTGGCCACCATCCCCGGCAGCAGCCAGCGGGTGGAATATGCCGTCAAGATGCCGGGCGTGGACGGCAGTACGGTCTGGCTGCCCATCGACTCGAAATTCCCCGGCGACACCTACGCCCATTTGCAGGATGCACAGGCTTCCGGCGATGTGCAGGCGGTGGAGAATGCCCGCCACGCGCTGGAGCTTGTGCTGCGCAGCGAGGCAAAGGATATCCGAGAAAAGTACGTGGAGCCGCCCTATACCACGACGTTCGGCATCCTGTTCCTGCCGTTTGAGGGCCTGTATGCCGAGGTGGTCAATGCCGGATTGCTGGAAGTGCTGCAGCGGGACTATCAGGTGAATGTGGCCGGCCCCAGCACCATGGCGGCCCTGCTGAACAGTTTGCAGATGGGCTTCAAGACGCTGGCCATCCAGAAGCGGTCGGGTGAGGTCTGGCAGCTGCTTGGTGCCGTGAAGACCGAGTTCGACAAGTTCGGGCAGGGGCTCTCCAAAATGCAGCAGCGCCTCCGCCAGACCGACGAAGAGCTTGACAACCTCATCGGGGTGCGCAGCCGCGCCATCAGCCGGAAACTGCGCAGCGTCCAGAGCCTCGACGAGGCCGCAGCGGCCACCCTGCTGGAGCTGGACGCCCCGCTCCGTCCGCTTTCCGGCGGGCAGCTCCCCCAGAGCGGGAGCCAGTGGCAGGACGACGAACTCTGAGCTGGGCGAAAAAGCAGGAGGTGACGGAGAGGGGAAAGCCTGAATTTAAGAGGTGAAAAATGAAACCATCCGATGGATTATAGCAGTTTGCGTTTTTAATGCACAAGCAACATCCGCAAACTGCATATCGCAAAGATGCCGTTTTGATTGGCACTATTTTTGAAAATTGCGATAATGCGAAAGGCGGTGTAATGACCGCCCTGATGGGCGGCGATGGACGGATGCGGTAAGCCGCAGCCAAAAACAAAAAGGTCGCTGTGCCGGAGAAGTGCTCTGCGGTACAGCGGCCTTTTGCAATTTACTCGCACCCGTATAGACGAAAATATTGCTTTGCTGGGTCACTTTTCGTCCGGGGCGGAGTCCTGGGCGCTGCCGCTGCCGGAGTTCAGGATCGCCACGAACTGCTGCAGCTGCTTGAGGGAGCTGACACCCAGTTTGTCGTAGATGTTCTTGTTGTGGAAGCGCAGGGTGCTGTCCTTGATGTCCAGCTGCTCCACGATCTCCCTGGAGCGCAGCCCGGCGGCATAGCCGTCAAAAATGCGGCGCTCGGTCTTGGTCAGGCTGGGAATGCCCGCCACGAAGGTCTGGAAGGCATCGGGCACCGACTCGTTGCGGCACACGTCTGCCAGCCGGGAAAGCTCGGTCTGCATCTGCTGGCGCTCCATCTGCAGCTCGTCCATCCGCCGCCGGGACTCCCGCCGGTCTTCCTCAAGCTGCCGGAACGCAGGCGAAAGGATGTGCCGGTGGAAGTAGATGCAGCAGAATACTACAAAAGACGAGCATTTCGACAACGCCCGCATGGAGCATATTTACCCCAACGCCAAAAAGTGACCAAGGCAGAATAAATCCCATATTTCCCCTTGCGCTTTTGCTGGAAAACAGGTATAATATTCTCTGGATAAAAGGGAGTAAGGGGCGTACTTTAGTTGAAAAACGGGTGCGCTGTGCTGCAGCGACACCCCCGGCAGAAATGCCCGATGCAGTACCGGATGCTTGAGACTTTTATCACATTTTCCCGTTTTGGGCTGGATGTGATAAAGGTCTTTTTTTGTGCCTCTGCCGCTATTATGAAAAAGGAGAGATATTATGCTGATCCCTGTTCTGTTATTTATTGTGGGTCTGCTGTGCCTGATCAAGGGCGGCGACTGGTTTGTGGACGGTGCCACCGGCATCGCCCGCCGCTTCCATGTGCCGGAGCTGCTCATCGGTGCCACGGTGGTGTCCATCGGTACCACCCTGCCGGAGGTCATGGTGTCCACCACCTCTGCCCTCACCGGTCACGGCGAGATCGCCTACGGCAACGCCATCGGCTCGGTCATCTGCAACGCTGCACTGATCGCCGCCATCACCATTGCGGTGCGCCCGGGCAAGGTTGACCCCAAGAGCCTGCGCACCCCGGTGGCCTTCTTCTTTGTGGCTGCCGCTTTCTATGCCGGTGTGGCCTACACCACCGGCTCCTTCACTCGCCCGGTGGGCCTGATCCTGCTGGCCATGTTCGTGGCTTACATCGTGTGCAACGTGCTGGCTATGAAAAATACCCCCGCCCCGGAAGAGGAAGAGCAGGCTGAGGAAGGCTCCTTTGCCAAGGAGTTGGGGCTGCTGGCCATCGGCGCAGTGCTCATTGCTGTGGGCGCTGACCTGCTGGTGGACAACGGCACCCTCATCGCACAGGCGCTGGGCGTGCCGGAGTCGGTCATTGCGCTGACCTTTGTGGCACTGGGCACCTCGCTGCCGGAGCTGG
Source organism: Faecalibacterium sp. AF28-13AC (assembly GCF_003478405.1). NCBI lineage: Bacteria > Bacillati > Bacillota > Clostridia > Eubacteriales > Oscillospiraceae > Faecalibacterium > Faecalibacterium sp. AF28-13AC. Next base: position 27,797 of record NZ_QUFG01000013.1, read on the forward strand.
TCACCGCCATCACCTCGCTGGCCAAGGGTCACGGCGCGCTGTCGCTGGGCAACGTCATCGGTGCAAACGTGTTCAATCTAGTGCTGGTCAGCGGCGTGTCTGTCACGCTGGCACCCTTCAGCATCCCGCAGAACTCCACCATCGCAGGCATAAACGCCTCGCTGGTGATGGATATCCCGGTCATGTTTGCCGTGATGCTGCTGCTCACCCTGCCCGCTCTGATCAAGGGCAAGCTGAGCCGCCCGCAGGGCATTGCACTGCTGTGCATCTATGCCGCCTTCTGCGCCGTGCAGTTCAGCATCTGATCTGTTGTAAACGTAAAATATTTAAGGCTGCTGCACAGGGTTTTGTGCAGCAGCCTTTTTATGTGGGACGATTTTGAATGCGCTCCGCTTAAGCCTTCCCCCGGTGGGTGAAGGCTTAAGCGGTGGCGGTACAGTTCCCGGCTGACCCGTAAAGTTTCCGGGCGTGTCCGCTCTCCCTTTGGGAGAGCGGACACGGGAGCGCTGAGAGGGCGAGACAAAACCCTGACGGCCTTTGCCTGAGAGGGTAAAAAAGTGGGTCAGAAGCGCCCACAGGCGTTTCTGACCCACAAATAGAACGATAGTTTTGTTTTACAGCTGGCAGGCGGTATCGTAGCCGGTGCGGATGGCGTTGGAGATATCCGCAGCCTTGCCGGCGGCATCGCCAATGGAATACACCGGGATGCTGGCAGCTTCCAGCGCAGCAGCGTCAAATTCGTTGGAGCGTGCGCCCATAGCCAGCACGATGTAATCGCAGGGGATGGTCACTTCTGCGCCGTCCTTGTTCTCGCAGACGACGGCGTCCATGCGGAACTCCTTGACCTTGTGGCTGGGGTACTGCTCCACGCCGTAGGTCTTATAGTTTTCCAGCAGGGTGGGCAGAATGGTGGAGCTCTCGCCTGCGGCGATCTTGTCCATCATCTCGATAACGGACACCTTGCAGCCGCGGGCAGCCAGATACTCTGCGGTCTCGCAGCCCACCATGCCGCCGCCGATGACGGCAACCGTGCCGTACACCTGCTGCTCACCGGCCAGAACCTTCCATGCATCGGCCACGTTCACGCTGTCGATGCCGGGGATGCGGGGTGCGGCGCTGTGTGCGCCCACAGCGTTGATGACGGCCTCGAAACCGGCATCCTTCAGCTGCTCTGCGGTGCGGGTCTGACCCATGCACAGGTGCACACCGGCGTTGCAGACCGCGTGGATCAGATCCTGTGCGGCGCGGCGCATCTCCTCCTTGCGGGGAGGTACGCAGGCAATGTTCAGCTGGCCGCCCAGAGTGGTGGTCTTTTCAAACAGGGTCACGTCATGGCCGCGCAGCGCTGCCACACGGGCGGCTTCCAGACCGGCAGGGCCGCCGCCGAGGACGGCAATCTTCTTTTTCTGCGCTGCGGGCTGGATGCTGCGGGTGTTCTCGTAGCCGTTCTCCGCGTTCAGCACGCAGGAGAGGAACTGACGGTTCTGGATGGCATCGGTGCAGCCCTTGTTGCAGCTGATGCAGCGGCGGATATCGCAGGCCTTCCCGGCAGCGATCTTGGTGCCCCAGTCGGGGTCTGCCAGCAGCGGGCGACCCATGGCAACGATGTCGGCCATGCCGCTCTCGATGACACGCGCAGCCATTTCGGCATCCACGATACGACCCACGGCGCTGACCGGCACATTGACGGCCTTTTTGATGTCCCCGGCGATTTTGACGAAGAAGCCGTAGGGCTGTACGCCCATGGGAGGAATGGTGTCGGCCATGTTGCCGGTGTGGTTGGCCTGCGCAACGTGGAACATATCCACGCCGTCCTCTACCAGCCACTGGGCAAACTGCACGGCGTCGGCTTCGTCAATGCCGCCCTTGCCGCGCTGCGGGGTGACGATGGACAGCTTGTAGTCGATGACCATATCCGGCACAGCCTTGCGGATGGCGCGGGTCAGCATGCGGGCAAAGCGGACGCGGTTCTCCAGACTGCCACCGAACTTATCGGTGCGGTGGTTCATGCGGGTGGAGCACAGGCAGCCGTTCAGGCGGTCGCCGTGGATCTGGATGACGTCCACACCGGCCTTCTGTGCACGCACTGCGCAGGCGCACATCTTATCGATGATAGCCATCAGCATCTCCTCGCTGACCTCATCGGTGAAGAACATCATGTCGTGATGCAGGCGCTGACGCATCTCATCAAACTTTTTCTGCATAAACAGACTGTTGATGGCGTCTACGTCGTACTCCGGGTGGAAGAGCTGGACGCCCAGCTTGGTGCCGTAGGCGTGTACGCTGTCGGCCAGTGCCTTGAAGGCAGGGATCTGGCTGTCGTCAAACAGCTTGGGGGTGGGAGAAAAGCTGTTGATGGGTGCCACATCGCCCAGAACGATGTAACCCACACCGCCCTTTGCCAGACGGGTGTAGAAGCCCATGTCCTGCTCGCTGATCATGCCGTTTTTCTCGTAGCCGGTGGTCAGCGGGGGGAACATGATGCGGTTTTTAAAGGTCTGTCCGCCCACCTCGATGGGCTGCAGAATCACGTTTTGCATACGAAATCCTCCTTGCAGATACGCTTTGCTTTACAGATTTGCTTTGATGAATGCTGCGGTCTTTTCCTCCACGGCGGCACGGGCTGCCAGCGTGGCAAAGTTGTGGCCGCCGCCTGCAATGGTGTCCACATCGGGTGCGGTGTACACCTGTGCGTAACGGTTGCAGGTGCCCTCGTCCACCAGACGGTCATCGTCGGCGCGCAGCAGCAGCACCGGGCCGTTGTAGCCCTTGGCCTCGGTAAAGGGGTCGGGGTGCTTTGCCATCTCGTAGTTAAAGGCCATCTTGTAGCACAGACCCTCCATGTCGGCGTAGTCCTTGCCGGTCTGCATAATGCCGTCGGCGCGCTGGGCGCAGCCGAACCACATCCCGGCGCCCGGGCACAGCAAAATCAGGCCGTGGGGCTGGATGACCGGTGCGCAGGAGGCGGCAATGTAGCCGCCCATGCTCTGGCCGGAGAGGAACAGCTTTTCGCTGTCCACATAGGGCTGTTCAGCGGCCCATGCAAAGATATCCTGTGCATCGGTGTGCAAGCCGTCAAAGCTCATATCCTCGAACTCGCCGTCGCTCTCGCCGTTGCCGTAGAAATCGAACCGGGCGCTGCCGATGCCCTGCGCTGCCAGAGCGCGGGACAGATGGGTGTACATGGACTTGTAGCCGCTGCAGCTGCCGGCAAAGCCGTGCAGATGCACCACAAAGGGTACCTTGCCCTCGGTGTCGGGCAGGGTCACGATGCCGCGCAGGGTGTGGCCATTGCGGTTTTTAAACTGAACCTGTAAGATCTTCATGGTTTACTTGCTCTCCTTTGCGGCGCGGCGAGCCTTCAGCTCGGTCAGCATCTCAGCAGTCTTCTGCTTGGTCAGGGGGTAGACGAAGAACAGGATGGCAACTGCAATGCCGTAGCCCAGGAAGTAGACGCCGGTGTAGCTCTTCCAGATGGCGCTCACAACGCCTGCGGTCTGCACAGCGCCTGCGGTAACGTTGTAGCCGATGGCACCCAGCACAAAGCTGGACAGGCTGCCGGAAATGGCGCTTGCAAGCTTGCGGAAGAAGGAGTAGGTGGAGTAAACGATGCCCTCGTTGCGCTCGCCAGTCTGCAGCTCGTGGTAGTCGATGGCGTCGTTGACCATAGCCCAGATCAGCACCTGCATGCCGGAAGCGCCCAGATAGCAGATACCGTTGATGACGATGAAGGCCACAGGATTGTGGACGGGGAAGAAGAACAGGATGCCGAACACGATGGCGGCAAAGCCAGCGCCCATGCAGCACCACTCCTTCTTGCCGAGCTTGTTGGCCAGAGGCTGGGTGATGGCAAAGGACAGCACAGCGTACAGCACGCTCAGCATACCGGAGACAGCCTGAATTTTAACGTTGCCGAAGAAGTCCTTATACAGGTAGGTGTTCAGACCGTTGACCACGGAAGCACCGATCATGCCGGTCAGGCTGAAGAACATAACGCCCAGCAGAGCCTTATTGTGAGAGATCTCCTTGAGCACATGCAGGTAGTTCAGCTTTTCGCCCTGCGGACGCTCGGGCACTTCCACGCGCTCCTTGCACCACACGCAGGTGATCTGCAGGCACAGCAGACCCAGCATAGCGCAGATGCAGGCCAGCATCAGGAAGCGGCCAGCCACGGGCTGGTTGTCCACATACAGGAACAGGGGGCCGACCATGACCATAACGGTCATGAAGATGGTGCCGCCAAGGCTGCGGTAGCGGGACAGTGCGGTGCGCTGGCTGACATCATCGGTCATCACGCTGGACAGAGTACCGAAGGGCACGTTGACGCAGGTGTACAGCGCCTCGTACAGAACGTAGGTGACGAACATGTAGGCCAGACGCAGGCCGTAGTTGATATTGCCTACATTGACAAAGCCAAGTATGCACAGCACTGCCATGGGGAAGGAGAAGGCGCGGATCCACGGGATGAACTTGCCGCCCTTGGTGGCCTTGCGGGAGTCCACGATGGCACCGATGATGGGGTCATTCACGGCGTCCCAGATCTTGGTGATCAGCAGCAGGATACCCACGTGGAAGGGGTTGACCTGCAGGATCAGGGTGTAGAAGATCGACAGATACATGGCGCGGTACTGCTCGGTGAAGCAGCAGCCCAGATCGCCCAGCGTATAGCCGATCTTGTCCTTCATGGAGAAGGGTCGGATGGTCTTTTTCTGGTCCATTGTGTTTTATCCTCCTTAAAAACAGTGAAACCACGAGACATTTCGCACAAGTCTCTTTTCTACATTTGCATTATACGTTAATTTTTCATCAATACATATCCAAAAAATGATTGAAAACTATCGCATATTGATGTATTATGCAATTATAACAGTTGTACTTTTCTGTTGTGTACAACAATCTGTTACACATGACAGTTTCATGGAGGACTTTTTGGTGAATTATACAGCCAAGCGTTATCTTTTTGAGCAGAGCGCCGTCCGGGAATTTTATTCCGGCGCGTATTATGATTTGTTTCTGGTCATGCGGGGCAGCGGTGTGTTCCGGTGCAGCGAGGTGGCGCTGCCCGCACAGCAGCAGAATCTCATCATCTTCAAGCCCGGTCAGGGCGGCAGACTGGAATACGCCGGTGCTTACGGCCCGCTGGAACTTATTCGGGTGCAGCTGTCCCCCCAGACGCTGGCGCAGCTTTCGGACGCAGATACCGACCTTGAAAAAAGCTTCAACGTGGTGCCCTTCCGGCAGGTGGCTGTGCGCCCGGACAGCCAGATCTATATGCTGCTGAAAAACCTTGCCCGGAAGCTGCTGATGCTCCCGCAGGAGCGCACCCAGTTCGGTGCAGCGGTGTTCGAGCACGGTATTTTGCAAATGTTTGTGGTGCTGGCGCTGCGTGCCTGCATCCATGCGGAGTTCCACACCGCATCGGTCAGCCGCCACCACCTGATGCTGGACGAGGTGTTTTTGTTTATTCAGGCGCACCTGACCGAGGAACTGACGCTGGAGCGGCTGGAAAAGGAGTTTTTCGTCTCCCGGGAACATATTGCCAGGGAATTCAAACGCCAGACCGGGCAGACGGTGCACCGCTATATCGTAAAGGCGCGGTTAGACCGCTGCTGCACCCTCATCGAGCAGGGGCTGCCCATCACCGAGGTGTACAAGACCAGCGGCTTTGGCGGTTACAACCACTTTTTCCGCGCCTTCAAAAAGGAGTACGGCATGACCCCCAAGGAGTACTTCCACACCACCCGGCAGGACGCCCGGGGATGAATCCGGCAAAAGCAGCGCCGTCTGCGCCTGTGAAAAAAGCCGTCCGGGAAGATCCGCAGATCCTCCCGGACGGCTTGCTTATCCTATTTTTTCTTTTACTTGCGGTAGGTGAGGCAGTTCAGCGCCATCATAACGACCTTTCTCGCTCGCAAGTATGGTCTCCAAGCCGCGGATTTTCAAGATGAAGCTGTTTGGGGCGTAATATGGTTGGCGGACAAGTGAGCTACAGGCCCTTGAGATATAGCTCACATGGGGTTCAGATGTATCGCATCCCAATTCACAATAAAATACGATGTACCGTAAAAGCGAAACTTCCACTCTTGATGAATGGAAGATGAGCTTTTTACATTTGACAACAAGTTATAGATTGACAATAGGACGCATACACGATAAACTTTATATAGTATCATGTAAACCAGAAGGAGGCCAAACCATGAGTGTCAAGTACACTACCCCTGCCCAGCACAAGAGCAACCTCCGCAATGTGTATGGCACCTTTGCCATTGAGGGAATGACCATCAGCAAAGATACACGCAGCAATCTTGACCGCATTGGCAGCGGTCAAGCCAGCTATCAGCAAATCGTGAATGAACTGCGTGCAAAGTACGTGAAGAAGGGCTGATTATGTTCTCAAAGACTGAACATCATTCATCCCTTCCGCGAGGGAAATGGCCGCAGCATCCGTGAATTGATTCGCTGCATTGCGTTGGAATATGGTCTGCACATCAACTGGGGCAACACTGACCGTGAAACTTTGATCAACGCTGCAATCGCCGCCGTAGATGATGATATGGCGTTCTGTGATGTTCTACGGCAGTGCGTTGAAACGAAAAACTAGCAAAAAATGTCCTGCCGGGATACGGCAGGACATTTTGGTTTTATGGACCTAGAGGGATTCGAACCCTTGACCTCTCGGATGCGAACCGAACGCTCTCCCATGCGGACCTTAAAGAAGCCCCCAAAGGACAAAACATTTCTTTGAGAAAACGGCAAAAAATATAGGCGTAATGCGGGTTTTTGGACGAGCATTGCTTTCGAGAAAAAATTGCCATTTTTGCTTCAATGTAAAAAAGTCACACTTCAGGAGAAATGCGCTTCAGATGCGATTTGAACGGGCGACCATCTGAATACTTCTTGCGGATCATGCACCGTATGGGGATGATTCGGATTATATCCCATGTACAATAAAATCAACGAGAAACAGTTAGATTTTTTCTGGCTGTTTCTTTTTTATTGTACAAATCGGCAAAAACAGTGCCGACGGTTACGCACCCAACGAAGATGAAAATGCCTAAAAAAAGCTATCAAATATCGCGTTGCTCTATACAAAATATAGCAATCGGTATACGCACCATAAAACATATACGGTATAACGTCAATTTTTGTACATATCTCAACTGAATGACTGGAGGTGAGTTTTCAAAATGCCTGTTATTTATGTTGCAAAAACATCTTCCTACGCACGAAGAATCACGTTCGTTTTAGGACAGACGGTTGAAAAACAGCATGATCCTTGATTATTTCTACGGGCAAACCGGAGAACTGTTTTCGTTCTACCGCATTCCCAAGGCTCTTTTTCAGGAGCCACGGTTCCAGAGTCTGTCCACCGATGCAAAAATCCTGTACGGCATCCTGCTTGACCGCATGAGCCTGTCTGTGAAAAACGGCTGGCTGGACGAGCAGAACCGGGTGTTCATTATCTTCACGATAGAGGATGTCAAGAGGGCGTTGTGTTGCGCAGACAACAAAGCGACCAAGCTGCTCCGGGAACTCGAAAAGTTTGGTCTGATTGAACGAAAACGCAGAGGTCTGGGAAAGCCAAGTTTGGTGTATGTGAAGAACTTTTCAGCAGAATCGTCAAAATCAATATTCCAGAATCGTGATTTTCACGATTCTGGAGGCTTCAAAATCGCGTGTCAAGACCCTTCAAAATCACGATGTAATAAGACTAAAGAGAATGATACTGAAATGAGTGAGACGGATCCTTTCTATTCTGAAGAAGCGGAGGGGATGAGCAAACGTACCCAACTGGAAGAATATTTTTCGCAGTCTTTGGAAGTGGAACTCCTGCTCCGGCTTTGCCCGGACGATGAGGACACCATCTATCAGATCGTAGATTTGTTGGTGGACACCTGCGCTACCAACCGCAAGCTGCTGCGCATTGCCGGGGACGATAAGCCCGCCGAAGTGGTACGCAGCCGGTTTATGAAGCTGAACGCTGACCATATCCGCTTTGTGCTGATGTGCCTTGCAGAGAACAGCAGCCCAATCCGAAACATGAAACAATATCTGCTCGCTTCTCTGTACAACGCACCCACCACGATGCAGCTTTCCTACCAGAACCAAACCAACCACGACTTAGCGATGCGGAGGTGATAAAAATTTCAAAGAAAGCAACCACAATTGCCATCGTCAACCAGAAAGGCGGCACCGGTAAGACCACCACCTGTGAAAATCTGGGCATCGGGTTGGCGATGGAGGGCAAAAAGGTCCTGTTGGTGGACGCTGACCCACAGGGGTCACTGACCATCAGCATGGGCTGGCAGCAACCCGATGAACTGCCCACTACCCTTTCCACCCTGATGGCAAAAGCCATGAATGACCAGAGCATTCCGCCCGGTGAAGGCATCCTGCACCATGCAGAGGGCGTTGACCTGATCCCTGCTAACATCGAACTGGCAGGGCTGGAAGTGGCTCTGGTGAACAGCATGAACCGGGAAAAGATGCTGAAACAGGTGTTGGAAGGTGCAAAACATGAGTACGATTTCATTCTGCTGGACTGCACTCCTTCTCTTGGGATGCTGACTGTCAATGCCTTGGCAGCGGCGGACACCACCCTGATTCCCGTGCAGGCGCAGTACCTGTCCGCAAAAGGCTTGGAACAGCTTTTGCAGACGGTGCAGAAAGTCCGGCGGCAGATCAACCCGAAATTGAAAATCGAGGGCATCCTGCTGACCATGACCGATAGCCGCACCAACTACGGACAGCAAATTGACAACCTGATTCGAGGTGCCTACGGCAGCAAGATCAAAGTGTTCGACCAGACCATTCCCCGGTCTGTCCGCGCTGCGGAGATCAGTGCCGTGGGTAAGAGCATTTTCCAGCACGACCCCAAAGGCAAGGTGGCAGAAGCCTACCGCTCTCTGACGAAGGAGGTGATGGCGAATGTCGAAAGGCAGCTTAAACGTGTCGCTGAAAGGGGCAGATGACATTTTCTCCACCGAGGAATCACGACAGGAACAGCAGCGAGAGCAGGTGCAGCAAATTCCCATTGGGGAATTGTTCCCCTTCAAAAACCATCCCTTTAAGGTCTTGGACGATGAGTCCATGCAGCGCACGGTGGAAAGCGTAGAACAGTATGGCGTGCTTTCTCCGCTGATTGCCCGCCCTCGCCCGGAGGGTGGCTATGAGATCATCTCCGGGCACCGCCGTCAGCACGCTGCACAGCTTGCCGGGCTGGATGCCCTGCCGGTCATTGTCCGTCAGATGGATGATGATGCCGCAGTTTTGCTCATGGTAGACAGCAATCTTCAACGCGAAACCATCTTGCCAAGCGAGAGGGCTTTCGCTTACAAGATGAAGCTGGAAGCCATGAAGCATCAGGCAGGACGTCCTACGCAAGATAATTATTCCCAAGTTGGGAATAATTTCGGTACACTATCTAGTGAGGAGATGGCTGAAGAACTCGGAACTAGTAAGAATCAAATTTTCCGCTATATCCGTCTGACCAACCTTGTCCCTGAACTGCTGGACATGGTAGACGAAAAGAAAATTGCCTTCAATCCCGCTGTGGAGTTGTCCTATCTGGACGAAAGCCAACAGCGGGATTTTTTAGAAGCGATGAACGACACCCAGAATGCACCGTCCCTTTCCCAAGCGCAGCGGCTTAAAAAGCTGGCGCAGGAAGGGCACTTTTCGTATGATGTTGCCTTTGCTGTCATGGGAGAAGAAAAAAAGGACGAGCTGGACAAGGTGGTCATCAAAAACGACACCCTGCGGAAATACTTTCCCCGCAGCTACACCCCGAAACAGATGGAGGACACCATCATCAAGCTGCTGGATCAGTGGCAACGCAAACAGCAGCGGCAGAATGAGCGCTAACACACATTTTGAATGTAAGACCCAACCGGGTCTTTCTTTTTTGCAAAAATTAGGAGAAAAAGCACTATGAACACTACCATTGATCTCAAGACCGCAAAGACCATCGAAGCCATGAACCAGAAAATCAACCACATGGACAATGCTGTGACCGACTTCTTCAACAAGATGAGCGATGTGCTGGAGCGGCAGCTCGGCGATGATGAAGTTTACGCCGCCGTGATTGCCCCGGAGATCGAACTGACCATCACCCCGCTGGCGAACGTTCGCAGTTACCTGCCTTGCTTCGATGAAACTGATTCCTGCTACAGCATCAGCGAAGATGTGCCGCTGGCACTCTGCTACGATCCTCGTCAGGTCATTACGCTGGCTGGCAAGCGTTACCTGTCCGGCGCAGTCATCTTTGTACGCTACGACACCGATGGCAATTTTGTTGCACTTACCACCGCCGACCTGTACCTGATTCAGTGTTATCTGGGCGAGAACAGTGTTTCTCTGATGGCTGGCCGCGAGAAGATGGTCTGCATCTGCATTGACTGAGAGGTGCAGTATGGATACTGAAATGACCTGCTATGCGAGTTTCGCAGAAGTCACGGAGGACTTTTACTGTTCCGCCGTTGATGTTTTGAAGATTCTGGTTCTCCGTCTGCACGACTACCATGCTTGTTGCTTCCATTCTCTGCGGGATGCTCTGTACGACTATTTTTCTACCGATGCCGCACCGCATACTCATGCCAATGTTTCCACTAAGCATACCGTTATCGCATCTTGCGTTCCTCGTCCTCCCTGAGAGATTTTTTCTCACAGTTCAGTCAATGTAGGAGGGTTGTTATGAATTTTATTTATTCGTTTATCATTTTTGAAGCTGGTGCCCTTTGTGGTTTTTTCATCGCCGCACTGATGAATGCCGCTCGTGCCGGGCAGGAGATCACCATCAAATTCGAGGAGGAAGATAATGGAGCAGAACGAGAACACCCTGTCGGTGCTGAAAATTGCACCGGGACAGTATCCGCAGCAGGTCGAGATCGATAACGACCTGAAAGCCTTGCAGCAGGCGGTGGGCGGCTCCATCGGCGCAAGCTATCCTTTTGAAGATCCGGTTGCCATCGTCTACAACGATGACGGCAAGCTCATGGGTCTGCCGCTGAACCGTGCCCTGTGGGACGAGGACGGGCAGATGTACGACACCGTTGCCGGAACCTTTCTGGTGGTAGGTCTGGGCGAGGAAGATTTTGTATCGCTCTCCCCGGAGCTGGCGCAGAAGTATGAAGAAGAATTCCATCAACCCGAAGCCTTTCTCCCTCTGGGGCGTCGCCTGATGGTCATTTCGGTTCCGGATGAATCAGTTCAGAGTGATGCAGAAAAGGCTGTGAGTAAGCCCCCGGTGGAACATGACCGTTAAGGCGATTTTCTGCACAGGAGGTGGTAACGATGCAGGAAGAAATCGAGCATAAGACGGTCAACCTTGCCATCTCGACCACAAAACTGTCTGCCCGCACCCTGCTGCGTGGGATGCAGTTTTTGCTACGGCAGTACGATAAGCACGCTTCGCAGGGCAAGCAGTCCATGAAGCGGCTGGTACGGCAGAACCGTGGCGTGACCAATGTGGAGATCCAGAAAACTGGCATCAAGGACTTTGACCGTTATGCCAAGCGATATCACATCGACTACTCCATCCAGAAAGACCTGTCCTGCAAGCCGCCCCGGTATCTGATCTACTTCAAGGCACAGGACACTGACGCTTTGAGCGCAGCTTTCAAGGAATATTCGGCATCGGTGCTGGATAAAACCAAGCGTCCTTCCGTGCTGGCAAAGCTGCACGATCTGGCACAGACTATCGCAAATCTGCCGGACAAAGTGCGGCACAAGCAGGAGGAGCGTGGCCTATGAGCAAAAAGAAGCTTTCCAAGCTGCTGGCGCTCTATCTGCCCTATGTGGTAATTGGCTTGCTGGCCACCAATCTGGGCGAGGCATGGCGGCTGGCTGCGGGTAAGGAACTTGGCGACAAAATCGTATCGCTGATGGATACGCTCCCGGCTGCATTTTCAAATCCGCTGCCCAGTCTGCACCTATTTGACTTGTTCATTGGTCTGTGCTGCGGCGCTGGAATGCGGCTGGCGGTGTACCTGAAAGGCAAAAACGCCAAGAAGTACCGTCACGGCATGGAGTACGGCTCTGCCCGGTGGGGCGGACCAAAAGATATCGAGCCGTTCATGGCTCCAAAGTTCGAGGACAATATCATCCTCACCAAAACAGAACGCCTGATGATGTCCAACCGCCCACCTGATCCGAAGAACTCCCGGAACAAAAATGTGCTGGTAGTCGGCGGCTCCGGCAGCGGTAAGACAAGGTTCTTTATCAAGCCGAATCTGCTGCAATGTGATTCCAAGAATTTTCCGGTATCATTCGTGGTTACAGATCCGAAAGGTTACAATATACCAAGATAGAAAAAGGTAGCGTTTTATCAACGCTAATTACATACAGAAGGGAGGCAAAACCGTGGCAAAGAAAGAAGAAATCAAAATCACAGCTCTATACGAGCGATTATCCAGAGACGATGAACAGGCTGGCGAATCGAACTCCATCCTAAATCAGAAAAAGTATCTCGAAGAATATGCCCGACAAAAGGGACTGAGAAATATCCGCCATTTCTATGACGATGGCTACTCAGGCACGAATTTCAACCGCCCCGGCTTTACCGCCCTGCTGGAAGAAATCGAAGCCGGACGGGTGGACACTCTGGTAGTAAAAGACCTTTCAAGGTTTGGCAGAAATTACCTGCAAGTCGGCTATTACACAGAGATTGTATTCCCGAAAAAGGGTGTTCGCTTTATCGCTATCAACAACAATGTGGATAGTGCCAAGCCAACCGAAAATGACTTCACACCGTTTTTGAATATCATGAACGAGTGGTACGCCAAAGACACCAGCAACAAAATCAAGGCTGTCTTTAAGTCCAGAATGAAAGAGGGACTAAGGTGCAGCGGTGCTATCCCCTATGGCTACAAGCGTATCAACGGAGATAAGCAGACCCTTGTTGTGGATGAACCGGCTGCTGAAATCGTCAGAAAGGTGTTCCGTCTTGCCTGTCAAGGTATGGGCGTGACGGCGATTGCGGAACAACTGACCGAAGAAAAGGTGCTGATACCATCTGCATATACGGCAAAGTATTTCCCCGAAAATTGCAGAAACAGGAGCTTCAGCGACCCTTACCGTTGGAACGCAAATACGATTGGTCATATTCTGGACAGGCAGGAATATCTCGGTCATACCGTGTTGGGCAAATCCATCTGTGAGAACTTCAAGACAAAGCAACGCAGAGCCGCAACGCCGGAAGAACTGATGATATTCCCCGATACCCACGAAGCCATCATTGACCAAGACACATGGGACATTGCCCAGAAGCTCCGTGTTCGTGCAAAACCGAGAGCCGCAAACGGAACTTATTCCCACCGTTTGTCCGGCATGATCTATTGTGCGGATTGTGGTTCACGAATGGGATTCATCAGCCCCGAAGCAAGGCAAAGCGGAAAACATTATGATTCCGATTCTGCTTTTCAATGTGGCAATTATCGAAATCAGAACAATGAATGTGTTTCCCACTTCATTAAAACCTCTGCTCTGGAAGCGGCGATTTTGCAGGCAATCAAAGCGGTCAGCCAATATGTCATTGAGAACGAAGCAGAGTTTATTTCCCAGCTCAAGACCGTATGGAATGAGAGCAAATCCAAGTCAGCCAACAACGGACAGCAGGAAATTGACGAAGCCAAGAAACGAATGGCTGAACTGGATGCAAAGATACAGAAGCTCTATGACAGTGCCATCAGCGGTCTGTTGCCGGAGCGACAGGCACAGCGAATGATACAGCAGTACGATGAAGAACAGCTTATGCTGGAAAAACGAGTTGAGGAATTGCAGGGACAGATACAAGAGGAAGAAGTTGAGAAAATCGACACCAACCGCTTTATCGCCTTAGTCAACAAGTACCGAAACTGCGAGGAACTGACGGACACCATGCTCTATGCCTTTATTGACAGAGTGGAAGTCCACGAAGCCACAGGTGGTCGCACCGTTTACCGTCAGCAGAATATCGACATTTATTTCAACTTCATCGGCAACTACTATCCCCCTGTTGAAACTGTTTCCGAAGAAGAACGCATTGCCGCCATCGAAGCCGAGCAGTTGCGAAAGAAGCAGGAAAAGGCGAAACGAGCCGCAGAGGTTCAGAAACAGAAAAAAGCAGCATTGATGAAAGCTGTTGAAGCCGGAGACCCGGAAGCTATTGCTGAATATGAACGCAAACTTGCCTTGCAGCGTGAGCGAAACCACCGCAGACAGCAGAAAATCAAGGAAGCCAGAGAAGCCGACCCTGCCTATATCGCCCAAATGGAAGAAAAGGAACGCTTACAGCGTGAAAAGCTACTGGAAGCGGAACGCAAACGGACAGAACGAGCCAACAGGCAAAAGAAACTTTCCCGAAAGGAGCTGAAAGAAGCCGCCAAGACAGACCCGAAAGCCGCCGAGGAATGGCAAGCCTTGAAAGAAAAAGAAGCCGTAGCCAGACAGCGAAAAAAGGAGCGTGAGGAAGAACGCATGGCGGCAGACCCCGAATATGCCGCTATGATGGCAGAACGCAAGGCTGAATACACGAGGACAAGAACTGCCAAGCGACAGGCAGAGCGTGAAGCCCTTGTAGAGCTTGCCAAGACCGATGAAGAAGCAGCAAAGAAGCTGGCTGAAATGCGAAAGTATCAGAGCCAAGCTACTGTCAGAAGCTATCAGAAAATGAAAGCCGATGCAGAAGCCGGAGACCCCGATGCAATCAAACGCTATGAAACTACCCTTGCCAAACGCAGGGAAGAATATCACAGAAAGAAAGGTGCTTGAATATGGAACTGAATTTTATCAAATGTGGAGACTACTACATCCCCGACATCAAGCTGAAAAATCCGAATATCCGTCTTGGCAAGTGGGGACGGATGCGAAAGGAGTATCTGCGACTGGCTAATCCAGTCCTGTTCTCCGACATGGTGCTGAATGAAACTCTCTATGAGCATTGTGCGGAGATTGAGGAAACCGCCAAGAAGCGTATGGAAATCATCGTGCCACAGCTTGCAAAGGCATACGGCGTGACGGAGCAGCTCAAAGCCGAAAATCAAATCGAATGGGTTCGCCAGATGAACGCTTGTGTTGCACAGGCTGAGGAAGCCATCAAGGGCGAGCTGATTTACTGCTGAGAAAGGAGCGTGAATTTATGATTTTAGAAGCAATCTTCAATGGAGAGATTTATCCGGCAGAAACGGTAGTACCGAAATCAGAGAAGTTTCGGGAAGCAGGACAGGCAATCGCAGACATCATGCGATACTTTGAGCAGACATTGAGCAAAGAAGATTATGCGAAGCTGGATAAGCTCAATGACAATTTTGCAGACTGCCAGACTATGCAGACCGAGGAACATTTCAAGTATGGTTTTACAATGGGCGTTCTGCTGATGAAAGAGATATACGAACTGCCCGACTTTAAGTAAAAAAGTCAAGTGCAGAACCAACAATTTAATATCGTGAGCAAAGCGACAGGTATTTCTATTCTGAGTATCTGTCGCTTTTATTTTATCAACTATCAAGGAGGACTTTTGAATGAAAATGAACCTGAAGGAAATGAAAACCCTGTATACCTTTGGCTGTCCGAACCGTGAAGCAACGGTTGAGCGTTTGCGTTATGTAGCTGCCCTTACTCCTGATCCGGCGGCAAAGAAACTGTTCTATATGCTGTCGGTCAAGCTGAGTGACGAGAAGTGCGACAAATGGTATCGTCGTTTCTACTACAATCTGCGTTTGCAGATGCAGGAATACTACCAGCACAAGGCAGTCATTATGGATAGCTACTGGAATCATCACATGGAGAAAAGTTATGGCGAAGCTGACGAAGTATGAAAAAGAAACTATCATCCTCTTTAATGAGGGCGAGGACACAGCCAGTATCTACACCTACAATGCCAGCCTGCGAAAGCGACTGGCATTGTTCAGTAAAAAGCACCCCGATCTCTGCCGACTGGAAAAATCCCATGAGCAAGGCGGTGTGACTTATCTTCTGGACAAGTCCAGACTTTCTATCCGTCTGCAACCGCCGTACAGCGAGGAACGCAGACGAAAAGCAAGCGAGAACGCCAAGCAAAACGGTTTCAATAGCCAGATGGAATGATGTAGCATTTTGGGTTGATTTGCGGTCAAAATGTCGGGTCTGCACTTGATGTTTTCTTTGGCTGTTAGCTGAAAAATACAGATTATATGAGGTGTACAATGTTGAATTAGAAATACAGATATGATATACTTCGAGTAAGGACATAGTCCTGCAATTATAAATTATAAACATAAGCTGTATACGGAAAGAAGGATTTTGATATGAATTATAAGCATCCTAATTTATTCGTTATGATACCATACGAAGAACGCAATAGAGTATCAGGCTATTTTGATTTAAGCGTTGTTGGAGAAGAATATGCAAAGTTACTTGGTGATTTAACAGATGAATTATCAACATATGCCGTGTCTAAAAATGATGTTGGAGAAAATGCTGTAATTATCCCAATACTGAGAGCAGGAATGTCTATGTCAAATAGATTGACAAAAAGGTTGCCTAAAGCAGATGTTGCACGAATTAGCATGAGACGTAATTTGCATACATTAAAACCATTTGTTGCTTGGGATGAATTTGAACAGATAAAAGAACCAGAAAGTAAAAGAGTTTTTATCACAGATCCGGCACTTGCTACAGCTGGTAGCATTTTGAAAACACTGGAACACATGAAAAAGTATGGTTTCAAAGATGAAAATGTAGTTATTATGGCAATGTTCGGATGTCAATCTGGAATAGAACGAATTTTTAAGGAGCATCCAGAAGTGAAGCTATTTTTAGTCCATATGGCAGACGGAATTAGAGAAGATGGGTATTTACTGCCGTATAATGGAGATACCGGAGATAGATTATATGGAGTAAGAGAAAATGAATATGTAATTTGATAATGTGGAGGTAAAATTATGAATTCCAGAGAATTATTAAATGCGCTAAGTGTCGCTGAGCGTTTAAAAGATACGACAAGGCATTGCTATACATCGAAAGGAAGACACGAGAGTGTAGCAGAACATAGCTGGATGATGACGCTGATGGCTTTTTTTATGCGGGATGAGTTTCCAGATGTTGATATGGATAAAGTTATTCGTATGTGTATTATTCATGATTTGGGTGAATGCTTTACAGGAGACATTCCTACCTTTGATAAAAAGCAAGTGCATGAGGATATAGAAGAAAATTTACTATTTAACTGGATAGATACGTTACCGTCTTATTATGCAGAAGAAATGAAAGCTCTATATAATGAGATGACAGAAAGAAAAACTGTCGAAGCTAAGATATATAAAGCTATTGATAGCTTGGAAGCTTTAATTCAGCATAACGCTTCTGATTTATCTACATGGATTCCGAAAGAGTATAAATTAAATTTGACTTATGCAGATGACCGAGTGAGTTTTTCAGAATATCTTACTACATTACGACAAGCTATACGAGAGGATACACTTGCAAAGATAGAAAAATAGTTATAAGTATTGTCTAAGCCAAAGGCGATCAACCGTAAAAAGTTGGTCGCTTTTGTTTTATCCATTATTGCGAAAGGAGCTTGTCTATGAGTAAAGAAGAACTGGAAAAATTGGAGCGTGAGAAATATGTGGTCGAGCGAAAGCTGACCGCAGCCATGCACAAGGAAAAGCGATTGCAGAGCGAATTAAAGAGGTTGACCCGAAGTGAGCGAACCCACCGCCTTTGCACTCGTGCCGGAATGTTGGAAACCTTTTTGAAAGAGCCGACCACTCTGACCGATGATGATGTGATGGAGCTTTTGACTTTCATCTTTCACAGCGAAGCGGTTCAAAAGAAGTTGGATTTGCTGATTGCGAACCGAAAGGAATTGGGGCAGCCGAACGGGAGCTAAAAGACCCTTTTGGAAAAAGGGCGCAATTATACACCACCTAAAGGTTGTGCATTGCGTTCTGCCGAAAGCCCCTTGCAGGGAGCTGATGATTTCCGCAGTCTGCTCCAATCATACAGGGGAAGCTACACTTCCCCTGCGTTGGCTTTGCCAACTACCCCTTTGTGGACTTGCCGCCGGGAAACGATTGCAAGCAATCATTCCCCGACAGCAAGTTTATATTCCACCACCTGACCGCTGCTGAAAAGTATCGGTCATTTTTTTGCACCGAAAGGAGGTTCACACAAATTGCCAGTACCCCACTTCAATATCAAAATCACTCAGCGAAGCAAAGGCAACTCTGCGGTTGCCGGAGCTGCCTACCAAGCCGGAGAAAAGCTGTTTTCCGAGTATGACCAGAAAACCAAGAATTACACTTGCAAAAAAGAAGTGGTCTATACGGAAATCATGCTGCCCCCAAATGCTCCACCCGAATATGCAGACCGAGCAACCCTCTGGAACTCCGTTGAAGAAATCGAAAAGCAATGGAACTCACAGCTTGCAAGACGGTTTGTTGCCGCCCTGCCCAGAGAAGTCCCGATGGAGCTGTTACCGCAGATGGTCAAAGAATACTGCGAGGAACAGTTTGTTTCAAAGGGAATGTGTTGTGATTTCGCAATCCATGACCCCGATCCGCCGGGACACAATCCCCATTGCCATTTCATGCTGACCATGCGAGCCATTGATGAAAATGGAAAATGGATGCCTAAGAGCCGCAAGGTTTATGACCTTGACGAAAACGGCGAGCGTATCAAGCTCCCATCCGGCAGATGGAAAAGCCATAAGGAAGATACCGTTGACTGGAACGAACAGTACCATGCCGAGGAATGGCGGCATGGTTGGGAAATTGTTCAGAACAAATATCTGGAACTTACCGGAAGTCCAGAACGGATTGATATGCGTTCCTATGAAAGACAGGGACTTGACATTATCCCGACAGTCCACATGGGAACGGCTGTCTCTGCGTTGGAGCGAAAAGGCATTGCCACCAACATCGGCAATCTCAACCGAGACATTAAAGCCGCCAACCGCATGATGAACGCTATCCGCAGCACTATCAAAAGTCTGCGTGACTGGATTGCTGACATTCTGGAAGCCACCAAAGAAGTCATTGCAGAAAATGAAGCGGAAAAGAAAAATGCTTCTCCGAACCTTGCCGTTCTACTGCGTGATTATCTGAATCTGCGAAAGGCAGAGCGTAGCGAATGGTCGAGATACGGACAGCAGAAAGGCACGACCGATGATTTGAAAACCATTTCCCAAGCGACCGTCTATCTACAACGGCATGAGCTTTTCACGCTGGAAGATTTGGACATTGCCCTGCAAGGGGTGAGTGAAAAGGCTACTGCCATTCGTGAAGATATGCAGAAAGCCGCTAACCGCATGAAAGCCATTACCGCCATTCAGACCGCCGTTGCTGATTGTGAAAAGCATAAAGCAGTCCATGACAAGTATATCAAAATCGGCTGGAAAATCCGAAAGGAAGCCTATGTCGAAAGTCATAAGGACGAGCTGACCGCTTTTAATAAGGCATACCGCATTCTGAAAAAGCATGGTGCTGATTTGAATGTGGATTTGAAAGCCTTGCAAAAAGAATATGACGGTCTGCGGACTACTCACGCTGATCTGAAAGAACAGCTTGCCGCAGTCAATGAAGAATTGAAGCCGATGAAAGATATTCGCTACTGGGTTAGCAAGGTTCTATCGCCGGAACAGACGGGAGAGAAACAGCCAGAGCCGAAGCATTCTCTCAAAGAACGCTTGCAGTATGAGCAGGAACAGAAGAAACAGAAACAGGTGCAGAAAGCACCCAAGCAGAAAAAACAGGATATGGAACTTTAACAGGCACTTGCCGTTTTCATTTGGAAAATAGCAGGTGCTTTTTCTATTTCAGGAGGAAATGCCTATTGAATTTATTTGAAGCAGTAAAACAGAATGTAACAACCCGACAGGCGGCAGAACGCTATGGAATCCGTATTAGACGAAACGGAATGGCGGTCTGCCCCTTTCACAATGATAAGAACCCCAGCATGAAACTTGACCGCCGCTTTCATTGCTTTGGCTGTCAGGCAGATGGAGACGCAGTTGACTTTGTTTCCCGACTGTTTGGCTTGCCGAGCAAAGAAGCCGCCATGAAGATAGCTGATGATTTTGGTATCAGCTATGACAGCAGACAGAAACCGTCAATCAGACCGAAAATCCGAGAGCCTACCCCGGAGCAGAAATATCAGCAGGAAGAAAATCACTGCTACAAGGTGCTGTCCGATTACTTCCATCTTCTGAGGAAGTGGGAAAAGCAATACGCACCGCAACGGACGGATGAAGTGTGGCACCCGCTTTTTGTGGAAGCATTGGAGAAGAAAAGCTATATCGAATACCTGCTGGATATTCTTCTCTATGACACTCCCGAAGAAAAGAAAGCTCTTGTAGCCGAGCAGAGAAAAGAGGTGATGAAACTTGAACAGCGAATTGCAGGACACACAGCCGAGCATGACCGTGGAAGAAGTCAGAGGAAGTCTGGACTTGACCGATAACGGAGCAATCAAGAACAGCATACGCAACTGTCTGACCGTTTTTCAGAATGACCCCGTTCTGCAAGGTGCTGTCAGATATAACATTCTTACCGAGCGTATCGACATTGTGAAGCCGCTTTGGTGGAGCAAGCAGACAGCGACCTTGACCGACACGGACTTAAATTATCTCATGCTCTATCTGGAAGATAAATATAGTCTGACCAGCGAGAAGAAAATACAGAAAGCCCTTTCCATTATCGCTGACAGCAACAAGTACCACCCTATCCGAGATTATCTGAACGGTCTGGAATGGGACGGAACAGAACGCATCCGCTATGCCTTGCCCCGATTTCTCGGAGCAGAGGAAGGCGAGTACACTTATCAGGCATTACGGCTGTTCATGTTGGGAGCAATCAGCAGAGTGTTCAAACCCGGCTGTAAGTTTGAAGTTATGCTCTGCCTTGTGGGTGGACAGGGTGCAGGAAAGTCCACTTTCTTCCGTCTGCTGGCAGTCAAAGATGAATGGTTCTCCGATGACCTGAAAAAGATTGACGATGACAATGTGTACCGTAAAATGCAGGGGCATTGGATTATCGAAATGTCGGAAATGATTGCCACAGCCAATGCCAAGAGCATTGAGGATATTAAGTCCTTTATCAGCAGGGCGAAAGAAACCTATAAAGTGCCGTATGAAACCCATCCGGCAGACCGCTTGCGACAATGTGTGTTCGGAGGTTCTTCCAACACGATGGACTTTCTACCCCTTGACCGAAGCGGCAACCGTAGATTTCTGCCTATCATGGTACACCCTGAAAATGCAGAGATTCACATTCTGGAAGATGAAGCCGCATCCAGAGCGTTCATTGATATGATGTGGGCAGAAGTCATGTTCATCTATCAGAACTTCCCTGTAAAGCTGACCTTATCAAAGGATATGGACAAGGAACTGAAAGAACTGCAAAAGCAGTTTATGCCGGAGGACACGAAAGCAGGACTGATCCAGTCTTTCCTTGATAACTTCAAAGGTACACAGGTCTGCTCCAAGCTGATCTATGCAGAAGCTCTGAACCACCCTTTTGATGAGCCGAAGCAATGGGAAATCCGAGAAATCAATGAAATCATGAACAACAGCATTGAGGGATGGAGACCGTTTTCCAATCCACGCAGCTTTGCCAAGTATGGCAGACAGCGAGGGTGGGAACGCATACCACCGCCCGACAACGAGCCATCGGCAACAGGCTCAAATCTGACGGACGGTTTTCGTGAACTGACCGAGGAAGAAGCCCGACAGATGGAATTACCGTTTTGAAAAAATGACCGTGTTGCCGACTATGTTGCTACCCCGTTGTCAAGTCCGTTGCAGGGCAAATCTCTTAAAAGTCCTTTATTTACAAGGGATTTTCTTCTCTGGCAACAAAAGCAACGGAGAAATCAAAGAAAAAAGTAAAAATAGTAAATAAGCCAGATAGGACTATGTTCGAGGTTTTTTGAAGTCCGTTGCCGGACTTCGTTGCCGACCACACACCCTGTCTGGCTTTTTCCATTTCAAGGAGGTATTGCATGACACAGAACACAACCACAGCAAAAGCACACAAGGCAACCCCGGTAGGAACATTCAACATGAGAATGGGAAACACCACCTATGTTATCGGCGTTCATTTCAGCAAGGAAAGCAAGGACACCTTAGAGGACAAGATGACGCGGTTAATGCGTGATGATGTGAAAGCGGCGAATTTCTGAATTGAAAATAATTTGTGACTTTTCCGTTTTCTATCTTGACGAAACGCTTCCGAAAGGAACGATAGTTCTCGAATGTGGGCAGGCCATGTTGAAGAATGGCTACAAGGTAAAAATCCTGAACACTATCAACTTCAAAAAGTCGATGCACTATAATCCGTTCAGTTATGTTCACAGTGAAAAGGACATTCTGAAACTGGTCACGACCCTGATGACCAACACGAAGGGAGAAGGCAGCGGCGGCGATCCATTTTGGGAGAAAAGCGAACGTCTTTTGCTTACTGCCCTGATCGCTTATCTGCACTATGAAGCCCCGGTGGAGGAGCAGAATTTTGCAACACTGTTAGAAATGCTCAACACCATGCAGGTGCTGGAGGATGACGAGGAATACCAGAACCCGGTGGACTTGCTGTTTGAGGAACTGGCAAAAAAGAAGCCCAACAGCTTTGCCGGGCGGCAGTACAAACTTTACAAGCTGGCTGCCGGCAAGACCGCAAAATCCATCCTGATTTCCTGCGGTGCCAGATTAGCTCCCTTCGACATCCAAGAACTGCGTGACCTCACCATGTACGATGAGCTGCAACTGGACACGCTGGGCGATAAGAGAACGGCGCTGTTCCTCATCATGTCGGACACGGATTCCACCTTCAACTTCCTGATTTCGATGGTCTACACCCAGCTTTTCAATCTGCTGTGTGACAAAGCCGACGATGTGTACGGCGGCAAGCTGCCCATCCATGTGCGGTGCCTGATCGACGAGTGTGCCAACATCGGGCAGATCCCCAATCTGGAAAAGTTGGTAGCCACCATCCGCAGCCGTGAGATCTCTGCCTGCCTTGTTTTGCAGGCGAGAAGCCAGTTGAAAGCCATCTACAAGGACAACGCAGATACCATTGTGGGCAACATGGATAGCCAGATTTTCCTCGGCGGCTCCGAACCTACCACCCTGAAAGACCTGTCTGAAATGCTGGGCAAAGAAACGATTGATGCGTTCAACACCTCGGACACCCGTGGCAACAGCCCAAGCTATGGCACCACGTTCCAAAAGATGGGGCACGAATTATTGAGCCGGGACGAGCTGGCGGTGCTGGACGGCGGCAAGTGCATCTTGCAGTTGCGTGGTGTGCGCCCTTTCCTCTCGGACAAGTACGATTTAACCCAGCACCCCAACTACAAGCTGACCTCGGACTACGACCCCAAAAACACCTTCGATATTGAAAAATATCTGAACCGCAAAGAAAAAATCCAGCCCGGAGATGAGTTTCTCGTGCTGGACGCTGATTCGCTCCCGTCTGCCTGATCCGGTAGGCGGTTTTATTTTATCCTGACCAGAGAGGTACACCAGCAAGCCCACTCCCGCCGCAGTTTGCGGCTTCATTATGCAGCTTCAGGTGTGTACGGACGGTCTACAACTTTCATTTATAAAGGAGAAACGACTATGGAATTCTTTAACTCTGCTATCGAAGTTCTTCAGACTCTGGTTGTCGCTCTGGGTGCCGGTCTCGGCGTTTGGGGTGCCATCAACCTGCTGGAAGGTTACGGCAACGACAACCCCGGCTCCAATGCTCATGTACGGTAAGGAAGCAAGCAACCGAAAACAAGAGATAGACCGCCAGCACTACACTATTCCGAACCAAAGACCAAAAGATAAGCATTGTGGGAAAATCTAAACTTTTGGATTTTCCTACAATGCCAACTACGGCGGAATCCCTCCCACTCCTTATATCTTTCTGTATACATTGAATTTGTATTTAGTAAAATGCAGACAACACCACGGATCGGCTTTTGGTTGGACAATTCCAACCAAACACCACAGCAGACAGCAGAAAACATTCTGAACGCTAGGAAGCCGGTATGATTGTTACATATAAGGGGAAGAAAAATTTCTTTTAGGTACTTGCTTTCCTAAAACTGATGTGATACAATGATTTAATCCAGAAAAGGAGTAAAAAATATGCGGCAAGGTATTCTTAAATAAAACTATAATCAAATAGTGGGAACAAAGGATTATGATAGCTCCTTTTGTAGGGGCTTAGTTTTTTGTACCCAATTTAAGAATACTTTTGCCTTATCAATTTTGACATATCCCCAAAAACAGCAATCACAAACAGGTGTATGCTGTATATGTGTATGTCCGCAACTTATAATCCCCAGTGGTAAAAGTATTTTACTGCTGGGGATTTTTATGCCCTTTGGGGCTGTAAAGGGAGGACAATCACATGAAAATAATCAATATTGGAATTCTTGCCCATGTAGACGCTGGAAAGACGACCTTGACGGAGAGCCTGCTATATGCCAGCGGAGCCATTTCAGAACCGGGGAGCGTCGAAAAAGGGACAACGAGGACGGACACCATGTTTTTGGAGCGGCAGCGTGGGATTACCATTCAAGCGGCAGTCACTTCCTTCCAGTGGCACAGATGTAAAGTTAACATTGTGGATACGCCCGGCCACATGGATTTTTTGGCGGAGGTGTACCGCTCTTTGGCTGTTTTAGATGGGGCCATCTTGGTGATCTCCGCTAAAGATGGCGTGCAGGCCCAGACCCGTATTCTGTTCCATGCCCTGCGGAAAATGAACATTCCCACCGTTATCTTTATCAACAAGATCGACCAGGCTGGCGTTGATTTGCAGAGCGTGGTTCAGTCTGTTCGGGATAAGCTCTCCGCCGATATTATCATCAAGCAGACGGTGTCGCTGTCCCCGGAAATAGTCCTGGAGGAAAATACCGACATAGAAGCATGGGATGCGGTCATCGAAAATAACGATGAATTATTGGAAAAGTATATCGCAGGAGAACCAATCAGCCGGGAAAAACTTGCGCGGGAGGAACAGCAGCGGGTTCAAGACGCCTCCCTGTTCCCAGTCTATCATGGCAGCGCCAAAAATGGCCTTGGCATTCAACCGTTGATGGATGCGGTGACAGGGCTGTTCCAACCGATTGGGGAACAGGGGGGCGCCGCCCTATGCGGCAGCGTTTTCAAGGTTGAGTACACCGATTGCGGCCAGCGGCGTGTCTATCTACGGTTATACAGCGGAACGCTGCGCCTGCGGGATACGGTGGCCCTGGCCGGGAGAGAAAAGCTGAAAATCACAGAGATGCGTATTCCATCCAAAGGGGAAATTGTTCGGACAGACACCGCTTATCAGGGTGAAATTGTTATCCTTCCCAGCGACAGCGTGAGGTTAAACGATGTATTAGGGGACCCAACCCGGCTCCCTCGTAAAAGGTGGCGTGAGGACCCCCTCCCCATGCTGCGGACGTCGATTGCGCCGAAAACGGCAGCGCAAAGAGAACGGCTGCTGGACGCTCTTACGCAACTTGCGGATACTGACCCGCTTTTGCGCTGCGAGGTGGATTCCATCACCCATGAGATCATTCTTTCTTTTTTGGGCCGGGTGCAGTTGGAGGTTGTTTCCGCTTTGCTGTCGGAAAAATACAAGCTTGAAACAGTGGTAAAGGAACCCACCGTCATTTATATGGAGCGGCCGCTCAAAGCAGCCAGCCACACCATCCATATCGAGGTGCCGCCCAACCCGTTTTGGGCATCCATCGGACTGTCTGTTACACCACTCCCGCTTGGCTCCGGTGTACAATACGAGAGCCGGGTTTCGCTGGGATACTTGAACCAGAGTTTTCAAAACGCTGTCAGGGATGGTATCCGTTACGGGCTGGAGCAGGGCTTGTTCGGCTGGAACGTAACGGACTGTAAGATTTGCTTTGAATACGGGCTTTATTACAGTCCGGTCAGCACGCCGGCGGACTTCCGCTCATTGGCCCCGATTGTATTGGAACAGGCATTGAAGGAATCAGGGACGCAACTGCTGGAACCTTATCTCTCCTTCACCCTCTATGCGCCCCGGGAATATCTTTCCAGGGCTTATCATGATGCACCGAAATACTGTGCCACCATCGAAACGGTCCAGGTAAAAAAGGATGAAGTTGTCTTTACTGGCGAGATTCCCGCCCGCTGTATACAGGCATACCGTACTGATCTGGCCTTTTACACCAACGGGCGGAGCGTATGCCTTACAGAGCTGAAAGGATATCAGGCCGCTGTCGGTCAGCCGGTCATCCAGCCCCGCCGTCCAAACAGCCGCCTGGACAAGGTGCGCCATATGTTTCAGAAGGTAATGTAAAGATACATAATCGTCAAGACGGCAACAATCAGAAGTTATGGAGGGTAACAATGGAATATAGTAAGGAAGATTTAATGGAAGCAAAAAAGCAAATTTGGGGAGTGGGAGAGAACATGGGAACAGAGGAAAGTAAAAAAATCTGGGAGGAGAACGCACAATTTTGGGATAATGCAATGGGTGACGAATCTAATGAATTTCACAGAGAGGTAGTGCGTCCCAAAGTAACGGAACTTCTATCTCCTAATCCTGCGGATTACATTTTGGATATTGCGTGTGGCAATGGAAATTATTCTTCGTATCTTGCACAAAGAGGCGCTTCGGTTGTCGCTTTTGATTACAGCAAAAAAATGATAGAATTGGCTAAAAGACGGCAATCACAATATGCAAAACAAATTGAATTTTGTGTGGCGGATGCGACCGATAGAAAAAGTATATTAGAATTAAAAAGAAATCGAGCCTTTACGAAAGCAGTTTCTAATATGGCAATTATGGATATTACGGATATTGAACCACTTCTTATGGCTGTTTATGAACTGTTGCAGGAAAGCGGAATTTTTGTCTTTGCAACGCAACACCCTTGTTTTATCACGTTGACTGAAAAATATATGACACCGCACAGTTACTATGGTATAGCGATTGAAGGGCAACCGGAGGAGCAGATTTATTATCATCGTTCCATACAAGATATTTTTAACCTTTGTTTTAGAGCTGGATTTGTCATTGATGGATTTTATGAAGAATGTTTCAAAAACAACAAAGAAATTCCTATGGTAATGATAGTAAGGCTTAAAAAGGTAAAACGTGATAGCTTAAAATAAATTCAAGTTTGCCGGATAAATAGCAAACCTGGCCGAGCCAGTCAACGGTCAAGATGAACGGGCTTCGCCCGCCGTTGACAGCCCCGCCCGGTTTTGCAGTTAGGCAGTCAAGGAGCGACAGCCTAAAGTGCTGCCGCCCCTTACTATCATAAAAAGCAACTACTAACCAGCCACAGCCCTTTTGGGAGGAAAGGGGGATTTTCCATGACCTGTACAGAAGAATATCGGGAACATATCGAGTACACTTTCCATGCCTTTTGCAAAGTCGTTATCCGAAATGCAACGATCAACGCAGCGAGGACACGGAGCAGGAAGCACAAAAGAGAAATATCCCTTGAATACCTCACAGACGAAAAGCACTACCCTTTAGGCACGACAGATGAATATTTCCAAGCCCCGGAGCCGGACGAGGAATACATACTTACCCTTTGCGGCGATACGGTCATTTTCAGCAGCGGCTTACTTGCGGAAGCCCTGTCACGGCTGGACGAACGGGAGCGGGAAATGATTTACCTGTCCTTTTTCAAGCGTATTCCACAGCACGAAATTGGCAGACAGTACGGGCGCAGCCGCAGCACAGCGGGCTACCATATCCGAAAAGTCCTACGGCAGCTCCAAGCGGAAATGGAGGGAATGGCATATGAGAAATAATAGGCTTCTCCCCTATGAAACAATCGTCCAAGCCACCAGCGGGGAGCCGGAAGCGGTGGGAACTGTATTGCAGTATTACCGCCGCCGCATACAATGTGCCGCCCGTGTGAATGGACGGGTAGACCAAGATACAGAGGACTACATCACCCAGACGCTTCTCACAGCTATTTTCAAGTTCCGCTTTGGGAGATAGCCCTACCGCCTACAACTGAATAACCGCCGCTTCGCCGGCAACCAGAAAGCAGTAAATCTATTCAACAGATTTGCTGCTTTTTTTCGTTCCTGTTTGGCATTTTTGAAAATCCCCAGTATGAAAAAACAAAAGGGAAAATTGCCGCCGCAGTTGGCAAAATCCCTTACTTATCCGTGGAGGGTATCAAAGAAAAAAATACTGCCATTGTCCGCCTTTTTCGGCTTGCGTGGTGTTGTAGGGAATAAGGGGAAATTCTAAAAATCTCCGTCCATTTTGCTTTGCGTGGTGTTGTAGGTAGTGAAAGGAAAATTTTCAAGATATGCCGGAATAGCGGGTAGCAAAGCCCTTTTGAAACGTCTTGTTAGCGGAAAGTACGGAAGCCGGGGAACGCCGGAGTTTTTCAGAGCAAGATTCTACCGCAGTACCAAAATTCGCTTATCGCTCATTTTGCCCCTGCGGGAATCTTGTTGGGGAGTGCCTTCCCCAAACCCTGCTTATGCGGCTTACGCCGCTGGAAAATCCCTCAAAATAATTTTTCGGATTTTTCAAAAACAGTTCCGCTTTACACCCTGTTTTTCTCCTATTAGTGAGAGGACACCACGCACAGCCGAAGGAGGTTTTACCATGCGAAAACGATATAACACGCCGCACCGCAGCCGGGTAGTCAAGACACGCATGACCGAGGAAGAATACGCCGAGTTTGCGGAAAGGCTTTCTGCTTACAACATGAGCCAAGCCGAGTTTATCCGGCAAGCCATAACCGGGGCAGCCATACGCCCCATCATAACCGTTTCCCCCGTCAATGACGAGTTGCTTGCCGCTGTCGGGAAGCTGACCGCCGAATACGGCAGGATCGGCGGCAACTTAAACCAGATAGCCCGGACGCTGAACGAGTGGCACAGCCCCTACCCGCAGCTTGCCGGGGAGGTACGGGCGGCGGTTTCCGACCTTGCTGCCCTAAAGTTTGAAGTCTTGCAGAAAGTGGGTGACGCTGTTGGCAACATTCAAACATATCAGCTCTAAAAATGCGGACTATGGCGCAGCGGAAGCCTATCTCACATTTGAGCATGACGAGTTTACCATGAAGCCCACCCTTGATGAAAACGGGCGGCTGATACCGAGGGAGGATTACCGCATTTCTTCCCTCAACTGTGGGGGCGAGGATTTCGCTGTTGCCTGTATGCGGGCTAATCTCCGCTATGAGAAAAACCAAAAACGGGAAGATGTGAAAAGCCACCACTATATCATCAGCTTTGACCCACGGGACGGGACAGACAACGGCTTGACCGTAGACCGGGCGCAGGAGCTGGGCGAGCAGTTCTGTAAAGAGCATTTCCCCGGACACCAAGCCTTAGTCTGCACCCACCCGGACGGGCATAACCACAGCGGCAATATCCATGTGCATATCGTCATCAACTCCCTGCGGATTTATGAAGTCCCGCTTCTGCCCTACATGGACAGACCAGCCGACACACGGGAGGGCTGCAAGCACCGCTGCACCAACGCCGCTATGGAATATTTCAAGAGTGAAGTCATGGAGATGTGCCACCGGGAGGGGCTTTACCAAATCGACCTCCTAAGCGGCAGCAAGGAACGGATAACCGAACGGGAATACTGGGCGGCAAAGAAAGGACAGCTTGCCCTTGATAAAGAGAACGCTGTCAGAGAAGCCGCAGGACAGCCGACCAAGCCCACCAAGTTTGAAACGGACAAGGCGAAGCTGCGCCGGACGATACGGCAGGCACTTTCCCAAGCTGGCAGCTTTGACGAATTTTCTTCCCTTTTGCTGCGGGAGGGTGTGACCGTCAAGGAGAGCCGGGGGCGGCTTTCCTACCTCACGCCGGACAGGACAAAGCCTATCACAGCCCGGAAGCTGGGGGACGATTTTGACAAGGCTGCTGTCCTTGTCCTGCTTACGCAGAACGCCCACAGAGCCGCCGAACAGAGCAAAGCCATACTCGAATACCCTGCCGCGGTTAAAAAGCTGTCACAAGGGGAAAAAACCACAAAAACCACCCCGGCAGACAACACCTTGCAGCGCATGGTTGACCGGGAAGCCAAGCGAGCCGAGGGCAAGGGCGTGGGCTATGACCGCTGGGCGGCAAAGCACAACCTAAAGCAAATGGCAGCTACCGTTACCGCCTATCAGCAGTACGGCTTTTCTTCCCCGGAGGAACTGGACGAAGCCTGTTCTGCCGCCTATACCGCCATGCGGGAAAGCCTTACAGAGCTGAAGCAGATGGAAAAGACGCTGAACGGGAAAAAGGAGCTGCAACGGCAGGTGCTTGCCTATTCCAAGACCCGCCCTGTCCGGGACGGGCTGAAACAGCAGAAAAACGCCAAAGCAAAAGCAGCCTACCGTCAGAAGTACGAAAGCGACTTTATCATAGCAGACGCAGCCGCCCGCTATTTCAGGGAAAACGGCATTTCCAAGCTGCCGAGCTATAAAGCCCTGCAAGCAGAGATTGAAACCCTTATCCAAGAGAAAAACAGCGGCTACAACGATTACCGGGCAAAACGGGAGGAATACCGCCGCTTACAGACTGTCAAGGGCAATATCGACCAGATTTTACACCGGGAGCGCAAGCCTGTGAAAAGGCAGGAACAGGAACGATAAAAACCGCCCCAAAATGTACCCGAACCTATACAGAACAAGGGGGCTGCCCCGTACCCTATCCGCAAATACCAAAGGATTTTTTAACGGGCTTATAGGGCAGAAAAAACCCGAAAATGATACCGAGATGATACAGAATTACCGCCGATACCGCCACACCAGCGGAAACGGCAGAAAGGAGCGCACCCATGCCAAGAATGAGCAAGAAACGGCGGCTGGAATGGTCTTTTTTCCTGCGGCAAGTGAAAGTCGGGAATTCCACCTGCGATCGTATCACATACAATGACCTCTGCCGGGGCTGTACCCATAGCTGCAAGCAGAGCTTCCGGGCGGTTATCATACTCTGCCCCCACTACTACTCCAAACGCCGGAAAAAGGAGGACAGGGACAATGGCAGATAACCGCAAGTATTACTACCTCAAGCTGAAAGAGAACTTTTTTGACAGCGACTCCATTGTGCTGCTGGAAGATATGAAAGACGGGATTTTATACTCCAATATCCTCTTGAAGCTGTACTTAAAATCGCTGAAAAACGGCGGGAAATTGCAGCTTGACGAGCATATCCCCTACACAGCGCAGATGATAGCGACACTGACCCGCCACCAGATAGGGACGGTTGAGAGGGCTTTAGAGATTTTCCGGCAGTTGGGGCTTGTGGAGCAGCTTGACAGCGGGGCTTTCTATATGACCGACATTGAGCTGATGATAGGACAGTCCTCTACCGAAGCCGAGCGGAAACGGGCTGCAAGACTGGAAAACAAGGCACTTTTACCGCCCCGGACAAAAGGCGGACATTTGTCCGACATTCGTCCACCAGAGATAGAGATAGAGTTAGAGAAAGAGATAGAGATAGAAAAAGAGAGAGAGGGAGAAACGGGACACCCCGCCCCCGCCGCTTATGGCAGATACAACAATGTGATACTGACCGATACAGAGCTTTCCGGGCTAAAAACAGAGTTGCCCGACAAGTGGGAGTATTATATTGACCGGCTTTCCTGCCATATCGCTTCCACCGGGAAACAGTACCACAGCCATGCAGCCACCATTTACAAGTGGGCGCAGGAGGACGCTGCCAAAGGCAAGGCTGCCCCGAAACAGGGCATACCCGATTATTCATGCAAGGAGGGCGAGAGCTTATGAAAAACGGAATTGAAGCTATGATTACGGACATTACAGCCACTACCGCCGAAGCGGAGGACTACACAGGCGAGGACGGGCTTTTATACTGCGGTAAGTGCCATACGCCCAAAGAAGCCTATTTTGCAGAGGGAAAGACTTGTTTCGGGCGTGACCGCCACCCGGCAGAGTGCGACTGCCAGCGGGCAGCCCGTGAAAAGCAGCAAGCCGCCGAAAGCCGACAGAAGCACCTTGAAAAAGTGGAGGACTTGAAACGCCGGGGCTTTACCGACCCTGCTATGCGGAACTGGACATTTGAGCATGACAACGGCAGAAACCCGCAGACCGAAACCGCCCGCTTTTATGTGGAGAGCTGGGAAACCATGCAGGCTGAAAATATCGGCTACCTGTTTTGGGGCGGCGTGGGGACGGGAAAAAGCTACCTTGCCGCCTGTATCGCCAACGCCCTTATGGAAAAAGAGGTTGCCGTCTGCATGACAAACTTTGCAACGATACTGGGTGACCTTGCCGCCAGCTTTGAGGGCAGGAACGAATATATTTCCCGCCTTTGCAGCTACCCTCTGCTGATACTTGATGATTTCGGTATGGAGCGAGGAACAGAATACGGGCTGGAACAGGTTTACAGCGTGATTGACAGCCGTTACCGAAGCGGCAAGCCGCTGATCGCCACGACCAACCTCACGCTGGAGGAATTGCAGCACCCGCAGGACACGCCCCACGCCCGTATCTATGACAGGCTGACTTCCATGTGCGCCCCCGTCCGCTTCACGGGCAGCAACTTCCGAAAGGAAACCGCACAGGAAAAGCTGGAACGCTTAAAGCAACTGATGAAGCAGCGAAAGGAGAGCCTATGACAGAAACGAAACAGACAAGCACCACCAAAACAGACCGCCGCCCGGACTGTGTGACGGAAATCCGCATGGGCAACTCCGTCCTTACCGTTTCCGGCTTCTTCAAGCAGGGCGCAACCGACACCGCAGCCGACAAGATGATGAAAGTGCTGGAAGCGGAAGCTGCTACACAAAAAACGGCGATTTGACCGACCATAAAGAAGCAGATTTGACGCTTTTGCCGCTATACAGACAGCCGCCCCATGTGGTACAATCAAGGTACGGAATAGTGGGGCTGGCTGTCGGAAACGGAGGATTTTATGTTAAGACAGACCAACCAACAACCAATTACCGCCCTTTACCCAAGACTATCCCATGAGGACGAGCTGCAAGGCGAAAGCAATTCCATTTCCAATCAGAAGCGTATCCTTGAAACCTATGCAAAGCAGAACGGCTTTTCCAATCTGCGCTGGTACACGGACGACGGTTATTCTGGTGCGAACTTTCAAAGACCCGGTTTTCAAGCCATGCTTGCGGACATTGAAGCCGGAAAAGTCGGGACAGTTATCGTAAAGGATATGTCGAGGTTAGGGCGAAACTACCTGCAAGTGGGAATGTACACGGAAATGATTTTCCCACAGAAAGGTGTCCGCTTCATCGCTATCAATGACGGAGTGGACAGCGCACAGGGCGACAATGACTTTGCCCCGCTGCGGAATATCTTTAACGAATGGCTGGTGAGAGATACGAGCAAGAAAATCAAAGCAGTAAAACGCTCAAAAGGCATGAATGGCAAGCCCATCACAAGCAAGCCTGTGTATGGCTACCTCATGGACGAGGATGAAAATTTCATTATTGACGAGGAAGCTGCACCCGTAGTCAAGCAGATATACAACCTCTGTCTTGCCGGGAATGGTCCGACCAAGATAGCCCGTATGCTCACAGAGCAGCAAATCCCCACGCCGGGAACGCTTGAATACCGCAGGACGGGCAGCACCCGCCGCTACCACCCCGGCTATGAGTGCAAGTGGGCGACCAATACCGTAGTGCATATCCTTGAAAACCGGGAATACACAGGCTGTCTGGTAAATTTCAAGACAGAAAAACTTTCTTACAAAGTCAAGCACAGTGTAGAAAATCCCCCGGAAAAGCAAGTGATTTTCGAGAACCACCACGAGCCTATCATAGACACCCAAACATGGGAACGGGTGCAGGAGCTTCGCAAACAGCGCAAACGCCCAAACCGCTATGATGAAGTGGGTTTGTTCTCCGGCATACTGTTCTGTGCGGACTGCGGCAGCGTGATGTATCAGCAGCGATACCAGACGGACAAGCGCAAGCAGGACTGTTATATCTGCGGCAACTACAAGAAACGCACCCATGACTGTACGGCGCACTTTATCCGCACCGACCTCTTGACCGCTGGTGTACTCTCCAATCTGCGGAAAGTGACCAGCTATGCGGCAAAGCATGAAGCCCGGTTTATGAAACTCTTGATTGAGCAGAACGAGGACGGGGGCAAACGCAGGAACGCCGCCAAGAAAAAGGAACTGGAAGCCTCCGAGAAACGCATAGCCGAGTTATCCGCTATCTTCAAGCGGCTGTATGAGGACAGCGTGACCGGGCGCATATCAGACGAGCGTTTCACAGAGCTGTCGGCAGACTATGAAGCAGAGCAACGGGAGCTGAAAGAAAGAGCCGCTGCTATTCAAGCGGAGCTTTCCAAAGCACAGGAAGCCACCGTGAACGCAGAAAAGTTTATGAATGTTGTCCGGCGGCATACCAGCTTTGAAGAACTTACCCCTACTCTGCTGCGGGAGTTTGTAGAGAAAATCGTTGTGCATGAGTGCAGCTATGACGAGAACAAGACCCGCAGACAGGACATTGAGATTTATTATTCTTTTGTTGGCAAGGTGGACTTGCCCGAATAACCGCCCGACCTATCCGACACAATGCGCAAGTGCCGGATAGGAACGGCAAAATTTTTTACACTTCTATTACTTCTTTATCGCACATCAGTAAAAAGTCAGGGTATGAAGCAGTTCATGGCTAATTAAAGGGAACAAAAAGAAAGGAAAAGCACAATCCAGACGGTATCAGCGGCAGGCTACAAGAATAAATTGTGATTTCACAAGATTGGTGCTATAATAAGAGAAAAGTTCCTGCCGGGGCAGCCGCCCCGGTGGTATGGATAGAAAGGCAGGAAAACAATATGCACATCAGCTATAAACCACTCTGGCACACACTGTTAGAGCGTGATATGAGAAAAGAAGATTTAAGGCTTGCCGCTGGTATGACAACGAATATGATTGCCAACATGAGCAAAGAGGGAAAGCACATCAGCATGGACACATTAGCCCGTATCTGCGAAACGCTGAATTGTGAGATTACCGATGTGATTGAGTTAGTACCAGACGAGCCTGCTTCCACAGGAGGTAAGGAACATGAGCGAATTGAAACCGAGAATAACAGAAAACGGAATTGATTATATCCTTGATGGGGATTACTACATCCCGGATTTGAAGCTACCGGAAGAACACCGCCCTATCGGAAAGTACGGACGGATGCACCGGGAATATTTAAGGGAAGTCCACCCAGCCAGATTGAATACATTGATACTGACCGGAGAATTGTGGACATATCTTGCAGACCTGAACGAACAGGCACAGGAACGGTTAGACACTATCATGGAGCAGATGAAAGCCACCGAGGGCGTGACAGAGGAATTGAAGCGAACTCAACAAATGGAATGGGTGCAGCGTTGTAATAACATTCACAACCGGGCAGAAGAAATTGTTTTGCATGATATAATTTATTCATACGGGAGTAATTAAATCGGAGGTATATAAGATGATTGAAATTGTATTTGGTGAAAGTGCCTGTGGAAGTTTGAAAATTGCCCAAACTTACGGTAAGGGAAAGTATAGAGGAAGTGCAGTTTCGGTCTTTATGAGGCACGAAGATGGGAGTGTTCCATCTTCAGATGAAATGAAAGAAGCACAAATTCAAGCACAGGAACAAGAACATATTGCTTGGGAGAATGCTATTCCATTGGGAGGCAAGAGCAGTGATGTTTATTGTTTTGATATGGCTCTTAGTGTGGGAGATATTTCTGATAATGGAATTGGCGAACAGCGGAAAAATGTTCTCAAGAAAATGCTGTCTGTCTGGTTTGTAGAGGATTTAGACTATCAGGTTGAAGAAAAAATACAGAAAATTAAAACTACATTGTCTTCGGTTATTGAACGATATGTAGCTGGGGAAGAAGTTCGTATTTGGTATAGCTATAATCCGGATGAACTTTGCGGTATGTACTGGCTTATGAAACAACTTCGACCATTAAACTGTCAGACAACAATTTATTTGGTTAAGTTACCTGCCTGGGAATATGGAAAAGAAAATACTATGACATCCAAAATAGCATGGGGTGAGGTTTCTCCTGGCGAATGGGGAAAATATATAACTCTACAAGAAAAAGCTAAGCCTGTATTTCTTTCAGCTTGTGCTATGAAATGGAATCAACTTCAAAATGAAAATGCACCTTTGCGTGCAATGCTAAATGGTAAATTGCAAAGTGTTTCAGAAGATATATATGATAGTTTCATTCTTCGTGAAATTGCGGAACAGCCAAAGCAATTCAAAATGGCTATTGTTATAGGTAATGTTTTAGGAAAATATCAACTTGGAATTAGTGATGTATGGATTTCTAATCGCATTGATAAAATGCTTGAAGATGGTGTGTTGGAAATTATACAGGACGCACCAAAGGGAGAAACAAATTATCGCCGGATATTAAGAAAACGAATGAAATAATAACCACAGCAAGAACCGCTGCTACATGGAAGGCACCCCAACCATGCAACAGCGGTTTTTTTTACCGTTTTTTCCTCTGGCTGATAGGCGTTCCCATTTTCTTTGACTTTTTGAGAATCCGAATCAGCCAGCGAAATTCTTCGTCTGACAGATTTTTATAGTTGATACCGAGCTGTTTACAGTAAAGGACAACCAGCTTTTCATCCCGACTGCCCTTGAAATTTTTGACTGCTTCCAGATTTTCTTTCAGTTCATCGGCAACGGTGGTCTGGGGTGCACTCTCACTGTCCTTTTTGTGGGCTTCCCGAATATCCCGGATAATGAGGTTGAGGTCATCCCGTACCATCTGACTGAAATATTCATCATCACTGATATGGGCGGCTTGTAGCACTTTCAAATGGGGGTCGTCTTCGCCAGGGCGATACCGTTCAATGATTTCATGTCGGACAGTATCAACAAGGGCATTGAGGTTTTGAATCTGCATGGTGGCAATCCCGTCCACATAAATCTCAATGTCCGCAAGAAACTTGATAAAATCTTTATGTGTGGCAAGCTCACAGAGCAGACGGTTGTTAATCCGACCGCTTTTCAGGAGAGCAACCATCTCATCATTCAAATGCAACTCCGTCAATGGCGTGTTGATCTGCTCCCTGTTCTCTGTCCGGCACAGCAGATAATCAACGGAAACCCCATAGAAGTCTGCCAGTGTGATAAGGTTGCCATGATTGATTTCTTTATAATCCTCTTTCTCATAACTTCCAAGAGCTGATTTGGAAATACCCGTCAACTCTGACAACTCTTCCAGATTTAAGCCTTTGTCCTTGCGGAGTTCCCAAAGGCGTTCCTGTATGCTTGTCGCTCCTTTCATGGGCGCACGCTCCTTTCCGGTGGTTTGATTGCTGCCGCTTATCTGGATTATATCACACTTTCCGCAATCGTGGAAATTTCTGATTTTTACCCCTAATTCCTACTTTGTGGACATACGGCACAGGGCACAAAAATGTTCTATGATACAGGTAGTTCATCGATGGATTATTCCAATCGAATGACCAGCCTGTGTGGGATATGCTTCCCCGGCGATGTAGTGCCATGACTTTTGGCAGGGATGTGGAGGAACCCTGACCGAAACGAGCGTACCAAAGGGAGCGATACGCCGCTGTGAGATTCAGGGGAGGAACGACACCGGGGAGAACTGGCGAACTGACACCGAAATGATACCGAAACACGACAATCTGATAGGGGGATAGCCTACCCTATCGCTGATACTTCGGGAGATTTTAGGCGGCTCTATGGCTGTAATTTTTCCGAAAATCGCCCCGAAACCATACACAAAAACGGGAGGAAGCGCAATATGCCGAGAATGAGCAAAAAGAGGAAACAGGAGCTTTCCTTTTACCTCAATGACCGGGGGCGTGTCACTTACAACGAATTATGCCGGAAATGCCAGCATGGGTGCAAGCAGAGCTTCCGGGCGGTTGTGGTTGACTGCCCCCGTTATTTATC
The DNA here is from genome assembly GCF_003478405.1 of Faecalibacterium sp. AF28-13AC. Classification (NCBI taxonomy): domain Bacteria; kingdom Bacillati; phylum Bacillota; class Clostridia; order Eubacteriales; family Oscillospiraceae; genus Faecalibacterium; species Faecalibacterium sp. AF28-13AC. The sequence goes on from NZ_QUFG01000013.1 coordinate 65,629, forward strand.
CAAACGAGCAAGGAAAAAGGAGGAAGACACCGAATGAATTTTGAATTTATGACGATAGACACACCATTGCCGCCCTGTATGCCCTTTCCCAGAGCGTTGACAGGATTTCCAGTCAGCAGCACCGCAAAGGTCATGTACTGCCGGATGTTGGACGCTATGCTATCCAAAGGGCAGGAGGACGAAAACGGAATCCTGTTTGTCTGCTTCCCTGTTACAGCCATTGCCGCAGTCTTGTCCCGCAGCTCTATGACGGTCAAGCGTTCTCTGAATGAACTGGAAACCGCCGGACTTATCATGCGGGTGCGTCAGGGCGTTGGAGAACCAAACCGAATTTATGTGCTGATACCGGGAAAGGAGGACGCTGCCCTTGCCTGATACCTCAAAGCTGGAAAAGCTCAACCGGGAGCTGGAGAAAAGCGAAAAGAAACTGCGGAAAGCCATCAATGATGAAAAGGCATTGCAGCACCAGTTAAAGCAGCTTACCCGAAAGGAACGGACGCACCGGCTCTGTACCCGTGGCGGTATGCTGGAAAGTTTTCTGCAAGAGCCGGAACGCCTGACAGATGATGATGTCATGCTGTTGTTGAAACTCATTTTTCACAGACAGGACACGCAGGAATTATTGAAAAAACTGCTGGAACGGAAGAAGCCAGAAACCCCTTAGTTTACTAAGGGCGCAATTATACACCATCCAGAGGTTGGTGCATTGCGTTCTCCGAAGGCTCCTCGCCGGAGGGCTGTGATTTTCCGCAGTCATGGTCTGCTCCAAATCAAACAGGGGACGCTACGCTTCCCCTGCGCTGGCTGCCGTCAGCTACCCTTTTGTGGACTTGCCATCTGGGGACACCTTGCGTTGCAAGCTGTTCCCAGCCGACAAGTTTCATAAAATATGCTATCTTTTCGATAGCCAATGAAGTATAATGAAGATGACAACAAATCGGAATTTTGTGGAGGCACATCAATGGAAACAATTTACGAAAAGTATATGGCACTTCCCATAGATAAGGGATCTTTATGTTTAGAATATGGAGATATTGCAGACCCGTATTTTTGCTATCCCGTCAACGCAAATCCAATCGGATTTGAAGGATGTATTCTGTATTGCTTTTTGCCGGAATATGGAGAAATGGTATTTGCCTGCAATCCAGAAAGTTGTGTAGACCAAAATGTATATCCATTAGCGGCAAATTTTGAAGATTTTATCCGTTTAATCTTGGCTTGTGGTACTGCTAACCCATTGGAGCAAATCGTTTGGATGGATAAAAATAAATTTGAAGAACACATGGCAAACGAAGAAAAAATACTGACCGATGAGCAGAGGACAGCGGTACAACAGCTACAGCGGGCATTAAGTTTGTTACCAATAGAAAATCCGTTTGAATATGTCAAATCCATTCAAAAAGATTTTGATGGTAGTAAAATACAATACAGTGATGAATACTATGAAGTTACCGGCATAGAGAACCCTAAAGGAACTAACACCCAAGATAAGCATTTAGTTGAATTTGAACCTGTCGTTTTTGAATTTAACCGCAAACAAGATAGCGACTAACAACTTCCAATTTGTGAAGGAGGAATATGCTATGAATATAGGGTTTTGGCTATGTGGAGTTTTGGTTATTCCATTTGTGATTATAGGAGTGTTATTTGCAATATTTAAAGAAAGAGCGGCTAAATTTGTTTCGGGATTTAATTCGTTACCGAAAGAAGAACAGGCATTGTATGATAAAGCTCATATTTCTCGTGATATAAAAAATCAGTGTTTTACATGGGCTGGCATAATGTTAGTAGGAGCAGTGTTGTCTTATTTTTTAACACCATATATGGCTATTCCGGCTTTTATTATTTGGCTCGTTTTATTTTTCAAAGAGGTTCACTTTGACACGCACAAAGCATTTGAAAAATATTTATTAAAATAAATTCAAGTTTGTAGAATTAAGAAAATCGGAATTTGTAAAGGAGATATACAACATGAAGAAAGTCTGCTTAGCGGTTTTGCCAGCTTTAACAATAGTGTTAGAATTATTACCCTTGGGAGCAGTTTGTATTTTTGCAACATCTCCAACAGAAAGAGTAAAAGAAACATTCTCATACTTTAGCCTTACACCGTTTGGCTATGCAAATTTTGCTCCACTTATTACAGCCACACTTACTGTTGCCATCTTCTTACTTTCATTGTTTTCATTGAAGAAGAAATGTGTTCTCAAAGCATTGTTTGTCCTTTCCATTATTACGGTAGTTATTTCTCTTTTGCCATTGATGTATGGCTTAGACTACTATACCCTTGTAGGAGCCTTTATAACAGGAACACTTGTAATAGAAAGTGTTTTGGCTAAGATACAACAAAAGTAAAGCGATAATTTCCAGTTTGTCAGCTTCACATCGGGGCAACTTGCCCCGAACTTTTACAACTAAATACCCGCCGCCCATACAGCGGCACACCGAGCAGGAAATCTGAAAAAGGTCTCCTGCTTTTTTTCTGCCCAAAATGAGGTGGTAAAACGCCACCCCATCCACCAATTACCGAAAGGAGGGACACGAAATGCCCTGTCCACACAACGAAATCACGATTGTGCAGCGCAGCCAGCGACAGTCTGCGGTTGCCGCCGCTGCTTACCAGAGTGGCGAAAAGCTGTTCTGTGAATACGACCAGCAAGTGAAGCACTACCCGGAAAAGCGTGGTATCGTCCACAATGAAATCCTGCTCCCGGCAAATGCCCCGCCGGAGTATGCAGACCGCAATACCCTATGGAACGCCGCCGAAGCTGTGGAAAAACAATGGAACTCCCAGCTTGCAAGGCGGTGGGTGCTTACCATCCCCAGAGAGATACCGCCTGACCAATATGCTGTCCTTGTTCGGGAGTTTTGCCAGCAGCAGTTTGTTTCCAAAGGCATGATTGCTGATTTTGCCATCCATGACCCCCATCCGCCGGGACACAATCCCCACGCCCATGTCCTGCTCACTATGAGGGCAATGGACGAACATGGGAAATGGCTTCCCAAGAGCCGCAAGGTTTATGACCTTGACGAAAACGGGGAACGGATAAAACTTCCGTCCGGCAGGTGGAAAAGCCACAAGGAGGATACGGTTGATTGGAACGACCAGAAGTATTGTGAAATCTGGCGGCATGAATGGGAGGTCATCCAGAACCGCTATCTGGAAGCCAATGACCGCCCGGAGCGTGTGGACTTGCGTTCCTATGCCAGACAGGGGCTTGATATAGTCCCCACTGTCCATGAGGGGGCTGCTGTCCAGCAGATGGAAAAGCGTGGTATCCAGACGAATATCGGCAACCTGAACCGGGAAATCAAAGCCGCCAACCGCCTGATGCAGTCCATTCGGCAGCTCATTCAAAACCTCAAAGGCTGGATTACCGAACTGGGAGAAAAACGGAAAGAGCTGCTTGCACAAAAAACGGCGGAGGAAGCGACACTTCTTCCCAATCTGCTGATGAAGTATATGGAGATACGAAAAGAAGAACGGAGGGACTGGACAAGGGCTGGACAGAACCGGGGGACTTCACAGGACTTAAAGGCAGTCAGCGAAGCATTGTCCTATCTCCGGCAAAAGGGACTTTCCACTGTGGAGGACTTAGAAGCGTTTCTGGAAGCGTCCGGGAAATCAGCCGCCGATTGCCGCAATCAGATGAAGCCAAAGGAAGCCCGCAGCAAAGTGATTGACGGGATTCTTGCCAGCCGGACAGACTGCAAAGAATGTAAGGCTGTCTATGAGAAGTACCAGAAGATATTTTTTAAGAAAACAAAGGAGAAATTCAAACAGGAACACCCGGAGGTTGCCCGGTATGAGAAAGCCGCCGCCTACCTTGCCAAGCACCCGGACGATAAGGACAGTACCCAAAAGGAGCTGCAAGAGGAGCAGGAAACGCTTCTCAGCGAAATCGCAGAACTGAAAGTACCGCTGACCGAGGTACAGGAGGATTTGAAGAAGCTGCGGGACATCCGCTACTGGGTACGGAAAGCCACACCCGGCACAGAGGAAAGCAAAGAGCCGCCCAAGAAGCAGCCCATCAAGGAAGTCTTGCAGGATAAGGCAGACGAGAAAAAAGCACAAAGAACCGCCCCGGCACAGGCGAAACACAGACAACAGGATATGGAACTTTAACAGGCACTTGCCATTTTCAATCAGAGAATGTCAGGTGCTTTTCTTATTTTCAAGGAGGGATAGATTTGAATGTATTTGAAGCTGTGAAGCAGTCCGTCACAACAAGACAGGCTGCGGAGCATTATGGAATCCATGTAGGTCGGAACGGGATGGCTTGTTGCCCGTTCCATAACGATAAAACCCCAAGCATGAAGCTGGATCGGCGTTACCACTGCTTCGGCTGCGGTACGGATGGGGATGTGATTGATTTTGCCGCCGCTCTGTATGGGCTGGGAAAGAAAGAAGCCGCCGTACAACTGGCACAGGACTTTGGAATTTCCTATGAGGACTGGAAGCCGCCGGGAAAGGTAAAAAAGCCCAAGCCCCGGCAGAAATCCCCGGAGGAACAGTTTCAGGAAGCAAAGAACCGCTGCTCCCGTATCCTTGCCGATTATCTCCACCTGCTTAGGGCATGGAGAAAGGATTATGTCCCGCACTCCCCGGAGGAAGCCTTTCATCCCCGGTTTGTGGAAGCCTTACAGAAGCAAGCCCAAGTGGAATATCTGCTGGATGTGCTGCTGTTCGGGGAGACAGAGGAAAAAGCGGCTTTGATTACGGACTACGGAAAGGATGTGATACAGCTTGAACAACGAATGGCAGAGTTTGCAGCCGCAGACGCAGCAAGAACTAAAAAACACCATGAACGCCATGCAGCCGCCACAGAGCGTTGAGGAAATCAAGGCGGGGCTGGAAACTACCGAGAAAGGCGGTGTCCGTCAGAGCATACGGAACTGCCTGACCGTATTCCAGCGTGACCCTCTGCTTTCCGGGGCTATCGCATACAACATCCTGACCGACCGCAAGGACATCATAAAGCCCATCGGCTTCCACAGAGAAAGCACCGCCCTGAACGATACGGACATGAAGTATCTGCTTCTTTATCTGGAAGAAACCTATGGGCTTACCAATGAGAAAAAGATTGATAATGCCATCGGGATTGTGGCGAATGAAAACAAGTACCATCCCATCCGGGACTATCTCAATACTCTTGTGTGGGATGGGACAGAGCGAATCCGTTTCTGCCTGCGGCACTTTCTGGGGGCTGACGCAGATGATTACACCTATGAAGCATTGAAGCTGTTCCTGTTGGGTGCAATCTCACGAGCCTTTCAGCCAGGGTGCAAATTTGAAATCATGCTCTGTCTGGTAGGCGGTCAGGGGGCTGGCAAGTCCACCTTCTTCCGTCTGCTGGCAGTCCGGGACGAGTGGTTCTCCGATGATTTGCGGAAGCTGGACGATGACAATGTGTACCGCAAGCTGCAAGGTCACTGGATTATCGAAATGTCGGAAATGATGGCAACCGCAAACGCCAAGAGCATCGAAGAAATCAAGTCATTTTTAAGCCGGCAGAAGGAGGTCTACAAGATACCCTATGAAACCCACCCGGCAGACCGCCCCCGCCAATGCGTGTTTGGCGGCACTTCCAATGCTCTTGACTTCCTGCCCCTTGACCGTTCCGGCAATCGCCGCTTTATCCCCGTCATGGTGTACCCGGAACAAGCCGAGGTTCACATTTTGGAGGATGAAGCTGCTTCCAGAGCCTATATCGAGCAAATGTGGGCAGAAGCTATGGAGATTTACCGAAGCGGCAGGTTCAAGCTGGCTTTCAGCCCCGCCATGCAGCGGTATCTCAAAGAACACCAGCGGGATTTTATGCCGGAGGACACCAAAGCCGGGATGATACAGGCGTATCTTGATAAGTACACCGGGAGCATGGTCTGCTCCAAGCAGCTCTATAAGGAAGCCTTGAACCATGCCTTTGACGAGCCGAAGCAATGGGAAATCCGGGAAATCAACGAGATTATGAACCAGTGCATTTCTGGCTGGCGGTACTTCCCGAACCCAAGAATGTTTTCAGAATATGGCAGACAAAAGGGCTGGGAGCGTGAAAACCCGGCAACGGACTCCGGCAACCCGTCTGAAAAAACGATGGATGGTTTTGTGGAGGTCACAGAACAGATGGAGCTTCCATTCTGAAAATGACCGCCCGTTGCACCCCCTGTTGCTATCCCGTTGCCGAGCCGGTTGCCGGGGAAAACCCCTTATTTCCGGGCTTTTCTCCCTTATAACAACCAAAACAACAGAAAAATAAAAGAAAAGTATAAATAGTAACCATCGCCAGATTGAGATTGTTTGCAAGGTCTTTTGAAGCCCGTTGCCGGACTTCGTTGCCGACACCCTCTGTCTGGCTATTTTCATGTATGGAGGATAACTGCCTATGGCAAAAAACAAAACAGAGATTCATGTTACAACGGTATTTGACGGGGAACTGGACGCAACCGATGTGTTCGTCAGCCTGATTTCCCAGAAATACGGTAAGACAAATACGAAAGAATATCTTGCTAAAAGGAAAGATATGAGCTATAATGAAGATGAGGTTCAAAAGAGCCAGATACCGTCTGGATTGTGTGGGTAAATGGCTATGATGAACGAAATGGAATACAGAACAATCGGTTCGGCACTTGCCGGAGGGTATCGTGCAGCGGTCTATTGCAGGCTGTCAAAGGACGATGACCTGCAAGGCGAAAGTGCCAGTATCGCAAACCAGCGTGATATGCTGGAAAAATACTGCGAAAAGCAGGGATGGGAGGTTGTGGCAGTCTATCAGGACGATGGCTTCACAGGTCTTAATATGGAGCGTCCTGATTTACAGAGAATGATGAGAGCCATTGAGCGCAGGCAAATCAACCTTGTCATCACGAAAGACCTCAGCCGACTGGGGCGTAACTATCTGCAAACCGGGCATTTGATTGAGGACTTTTTCCCAAGAAACGGTGTCCGCTATATCGCCATGAATGACGGTATCGACACCCTGCGTGATAACAACGATATTGCCCCGTTCAAGAATATCCTGAACGAGATGTACAGCAAGGATATTTCCAAGAAAGTCCATTCCTCTTATCTTCTGAAAGCGCAGAAAGGACAGTTTACCGGGTGTCTTGCCCCCTTTGGGTATCGGAAAGACCCAGAGGACAGAAACCATCTGCTCATTGACGAGGAAACCGCCCCGATTGTGCGGCTGATTTTCGGATATGCCCTGAACGGTCATGGTCCGAACTATATCCGCAGACGGCTGGAGGAAGAAAAAATCCCCTGCCCCACATGGTGGAACCGAGAACGGGGGCTTCGCAATACCCGCACCAAATGGGAAAAGAAAGACCCGGAAAACGGGCGGTATATGTGGGACTTCTCCGTTATCAAAGACCTTTTGATGAATCCCGTCTACACCGGGGCGATTGCTTCCCAGAAAAAGGACTACCGTTTCAAAATCGGCACGATTGGGGAAAAGAAGCCGGAGGACTGGATTGTGGTGGAGGGGCAGCATGAACCGCTGATTGACCGCATGAGCTTTGATATTGTGCAGAACAAGCTGAAATCCCGCCAGCGTCCGGGGCAGACTAATGAAATCAGCCTGTTTGCCGGACTGTTAAAATGCGGCGAGTGTGGGAAGTCGCTGACGGTACGCTACACAAACGCAAAACATCCCCAGCAGATTTATTCCTGCAAGACCTACAATGCCTTTGGAAAGAACCACTGCACCCAGCACCGGATTGACTATGACACCCTTTACAGCCATGTGCTGCGGAAAATCCGGGAATGTGCCAGAGCTGCCCTGATGGACGGGGAAGCGGTTGCTGACCGCCTGACCAATACCTGTGAAGCCGAGCAGCGGGAACAGCGGGAAGCAATGGAACGCTCCCTTACAAGGGACGAGGAACGGATTGAGGTTCTGGACAAAATGGTCATGCGGCTTTATGAGGATATGATTGCAGGGCGTATCAGTGAGCAGAATTTCAACACCATGCTGGAAAAGACACAGACCGAGCAGACGGAGCTTAAAACAAAAGTGTCAGAGGGCAGAAAGCGGCTGTCCGATGAAGTCCAGCTTGCCAATGACGCAAAACAATGGGTGGAAGCCATTCAGGAATACGCCAATATCACAGAGCTGGACGCAGCCACCCTCAACCGCTTAATCAAAGAAATCGTCGTGCATGAGCGCATTGACGAAGATAAAACAAGACACATTTCTATCGAAATTCATTTTAATCTCAAACCCATCCCGGAGGTGGAACAGGTCACTGCCTGACCTGTCCTACCGGGACGGTTCTCTTAAAAACACCATATAGATTTTTTGTACGCCGCCGCCCGCCATCGAGCAGAGTTTTACACCTAATTGGGGATAAAACAGCTCATGGCTGGCGGCGGTGTCGCGCTGGTCGGCATTACCCTGATTCCTCTGCTGAGCGGCCTGTTCGGTTAAGAACCGCGGGCGGATTTATTCCGCCTGTACATACGCAATCGCTTCAATCCTCGCTGTGGATAACAGCCCCTATTATAATAGGAAGTGAATTGCTGCAAGACCATCCACCCATCAACGAAAGGCGGTGCTATTATGCAGCTTCTGACCCACATTATTTTTGTTCTGAACCTTCTCAAGACCCTTATCAACCACTTCACCTAAAGGACGGTGACTGCTGAATGGAAACCGTTCTCAAAGCCATAGCCGATTGGATAAAGGGTATCCTGACGGCTGGCATCATGTCAAACCTGTCCGGGCTGTTCGATGCCGTAAATGAGCAGGTCGGTGACATTGCGCAACAGGTCGGCACACGGCCATCGGCCTTTGAACCACGCGTTTTTGCGATGATCGAATCGCTCTCCCGGAACGTGGTTCTGCCGATTGCGGGCATTATCCTCACATTTATCGCCTGTTACGAACTGATTGAAATGATAACCCAGCATAACAACATGGCGCAGTTTGAGCCAGCACTTATTATGCGCTGGATTTTCAAGACCGCTGTTTCAGTATGGTTCATCTCCAACACGTTCGATATTGTGATGGCAGTCTTTGACCTGACGCAGAAAGTCGTGTCCGATTCCAGCGGCATTATTGCGGGCAATACTCGCGTCAATGAAATCGGCCTGTCGATGCTGGAAGCCAGTCTGATGCAAATGGATGTCGGTCCACTCTTCGGGCTTTTTTTGCAGAGCTTCTTCATCGGCATCACCATGAGAATCCTCTCAATCGTGATTTTCGTCATTGTGTACGGACGCATGATTGAGATCTACTGTATGGTGAGCCTTGCGCCGATTCCCATGGCAACATGGGGCAACCATGAACAGAGCCATATGGGACAGAACTATCTGAAATGCTTGTTTGCGCTGGGATTTCAGGGCTTTCTCATCCTCATCTGCGTGGCCATCTATGCCGTGTTGATTCAGAATGTGGCGATTTCCGGCGATGCCATCAATTCGATCTGGGGCATTGTCGGCTACACCGTCCTGCTCTGTTTCAGTCTGTTCAAAACCAGCTCCGTGACGAAATCTGTTCTCGGAGCGCATTAAAGGGGGTGCTTTATTGGCTGCGTATATTTCTGTTCCTCGCGATTTGACCAAGGTGAAGTCAAAAGTGGCTTTCAACCTGACAAAGCGGCAGCTCATCTGCTTCGGAACGGCGGCACTGATTGGAGTGCCGCTTTTCTTTTTGCTCCGAGGTTCCGGCGGCAACTCTGCCGCTACCCTTGGCATGATGGCAGTTATGCTCCCGGCTTTCTTTCTCGGTATGTACGAGAAAAATGGTCAGCCGCTGGAAAAGCTGCTGTCATATTATGTCCGGGCGCGATTCCTGCGCCCGAAAATCCGGCCTTATAAGACCGAAAATTACTATGCGCTGCTCATGAAAGGAGGCATGAACCATGATTCCGTTTTGGAAAAAGACCGATAAAGGCGGCAAGAAAACGCCGCCGAAACCCGCTATTCCTCACACGGCACAGCAGTCCATTCCCATGCAGCGGATGTTTGAGGATGGAACCTGCCGGGTGAGGGCAAACTACTACACCCGGACGATTGCCTATCAGGATATTAACTATCAGCTGGCACAACAAGAGGACAAAAACGCGATTTTCGAGGAATGGTGTTCGTTCCTCAACTTCTTCGACAGCTCCATCAAGTTTGAGCTGTCCTTTGTGAACATGGCAACGGACAGTTCAGAATTCGAGAAAAGCATCCGCATTCCATTCCAGAAAGACGGTTTCGATGATGTGCGGGCTGAGTATTCGCTGATGCTGCGCCAGCAGCTTGCCAAGGGCAATAATGGTCTGACTAAGACCAAGTTCATCACCTTTGGCGTGGAGGGCGAGAGTATGCGTCAGGTGAAAACACGGCTCGACCATGTGCAGAACGATCTGCTCAACAACTTCCACCGTTTGGGTGTTCAGGCCAAGCCGCTGAATGGTACGGAACGGCTCAAGCTCATGCACGATATGTTCCACATGGACGGTGAATCGAAGTTCCGTTTTGAATGGAATGATCTCGTGAAAAGCGGCCTTTCGGTGAAAGATGCCATTGCACCGACTGCTTTCGCCTTCAAAAATTCCCGGACGTTCCAAATGGGCGGAATCTACTGTGCCGCCAGTTTTCTGAGCATCACGGCCTCCGACATCAGCGACCAGCTTCTGAAAGATTTTTTGGATATGGATTCCAGCCAGATTGTCACCATGCACATTCAGAGCGTTGACCAGAACCGCGCCATTAAAACGGTCAAGCGCACGATTACTGAACTTGATAGAAGCAAGATTGAGGAGCAGAAGAAAGCAATCCGCGCCGGGTATGATATTGACATCATTCCGTCCGATTTGGCGACCTATGGCCGTGATGCCAAAGCTCTGCTGAAAGAATTGCAGAGCCAGAACGAGCGAATGTTTTTGGTGACATTCCTCGTGCTGAACACCGGGCGTACCGAACAGGAACTGGAAAACAATGTCTTTCAGGCAAGCTCCATCGCACAGAAGCACAACTGCAATCTGTGCCGCTTGGATTACCAGCAGGAACAGGGGCTTATGTCCTCTCTGCCGCTGGCCGATAATCAGATTGAGATTCAGCGCGGCCTTACTACCAGCAGTACGGCCATTTTCATTCCATTCACCACACAGGAGCTTTACCAGTCCGGCAAAGAATCTCTGTACTACGGTTTGAATGCTCTCTCCAACAATTTGATTATGGTGGACAGAAAGAAGCTGAAAAATCCGAATGGACTTATCCTCGGTACTCCCGGCTCCGGCAAAAGTTTCTCGGCAAAGCGTGAAATCGCAAATGCCTTTCTGGTGACGGATGATGATATTATCATCAACGACCCCGAAGGCGAATATTCCCCACTGGTAAACCGACTGAAAGGACAGGTCATTAAAATCAGCCCCAACAGCACCCAGTTCATCAACCCGATGGACATTAACGCCAACTATTCGGAAGAAGATAATCCGCTGTCCCTGAAAGCGGACTTTATTCTTTCTCTGTGCGAACTGGTTGTCGGCGGCAAGGAAGGTCTGCTCCCGGTGGAAAAGACGGTCATTGACCGCTGTGTGCATCTGATTTATCGGAAATATTTTGCTGACCCCTGCCCGGAGAATATGCCGATTCTAGAGGACTTGTACAACGCCCTGCTCCAGCAGGACGAGAAAGAAGCTCATCATGTTGCTACCGCTCTGGAAATCTACGTCAAGGGCAGTCTGAATCTGTTCAACCACCGCACCAACGTGAACGTCAATAACAGAATCGTCTGTTATGACATTAAAGAACTGGGCAAGCAGATGAAGAAGCTCGGTATGCTCATTGTGCAGGATCAGGTCTGGGGACGTGTCACTGCCAATCGTAGTAGCGGAAAGTCCACCCGATATTATATGGACGAGATGCACCTCCTCTTAAAAGAGGAGCAGACCGCGGCCTATTCTGTGGAGATTTGGAAGCGGTTCAGAAAATGGGGCGGAGTGCCGACTGGATTAACGCAGAACGTCAAAGACCTGCTTTCTTCGCGTGAGGTCGAGAATATTTTCGAGAACAGCGACATGATCATCATGCTGAATCAGGCCGCTGGCGACCGTCAAATCCTCGCAAAGCAGCTCAACATCTCGCCCCATCAGCTTTCCTATGTGACGCACTCCGGTGAAGGTGAAGGACTGCTTTTCTTCGGCAATGTTATTCTCCCGTTCGTGGACAGATTCCCCACCGATTTGGAACTGTATCGCATCATGACCACGAAGCTGGGTGAGGTTTCGGAGGGCAAAAAGGAATGAGCAATCCGAAGCTGAACTTCAAAGAGGAAACGTCAGCCAAAAAGACACGCTCTCCCCCGAAGAAAGCGAGGGTCGAGCAGTCCACGCCCAAAAAGAAGAAGCTGAAACTCGATGCGGACAAGGCCGCAGAAAAAAACCAGCATTTGCGATTTGGCAAGGCAGAACTGACCCCGGACGAACTGAGCCGTTTGAGCAAGGCGCAAAAGCGCGAGATGTACGCTGCCAATGCTGCCCGGACTGCGGTGCATCGGGAAATCGACCAGTATGAGGAAGATAATGTCGGTGTGCAGGCGTTGAGCGAGGGTGAAAAGACCGCTGGAAATGTCCGCGATATTTCCAAGAGCCGCTATGCCCGGAAACTGAAAAAGAAAGCCAAGGTGCAGGGCAAGAAAAACTCCAAAACCGCAAAATCTTCTGCGCAAGAACCAACTGCATCACAAAATGCAGGAGATTCCGGTATCGGTACCCGTGAGGGTGGTTCCAATTGGCTCTCCCGATGGCGGCAGAAACATGACATTCGACAGAGCTACTATGCCGCAGCCCGGTCTGGTGGCACAGCGGCACAGACCGTTGGAAGCAAAAAAACCGTATCCGGCGGTGCATCTGCCGCACGGTCTGGTGTAGAACAAGTAGTGGACAAGGGAAAATCTGTGGTCGGTTCGGCAGTAAACAGCCTTATGACCGCCGCAAAGAGTAACGCGCACGTTCTTGTGATCGTGGGCGTTTTTGTTTTGCTCATCCTGATGGTGATGTCTGGTTTTTCCTCCTGCGGCATCCTCTTTTCGGGCAGTACCCAAGTATCCGGGCAGACGATTTATTCTGCCGAGGACAGGGACATTCGCGGTGCAGAACAGGATTACAAGAAGCTAGAAAAGGAACTGGACAAAAAAATCAAGCGCACTCCGCAAGACCATCCGGGCTACAACGAGTACCAGTACCATCTTGACCCCATCGAACATGACCCGTGGCAGCTCACTTCCTTCTTGACTACCCTGTGTGACGATTACACCCGGTCGGAAGTGCAGGGTAAGTTGCAGGAGATTTTCAAAAAGCAGTACAAGCTGACAACGTGGGTCGAGGTGCAGATTCGGTACAAGACCGTATGGGTCATTAGTCCTGCGGGCATCCCAGTTCCTACGCAGGTGCCGTATGAGTACAAGATTTTCCACACCAAACTGGAAAACCGTGGTCTGGAAGTTGTTATCCGGGAAGAGCTGACCGAAGATCAGTGGAAACGGTACGAGATTTTTCAGGACACACTGGGCGGTCGGCCTTACCTGTTCAACGGCGGTCTGCCGCCCGGTGGCTCGGATGGCTCCGGCGCACCCGGCATCGTCTACACGGTTTCTGCGGAAGCTCTAACTGACACGGAGTTTGCCGCTATCTATGAGGAAGCCAAAAAATATGTTGGCACATCCTACGTCTGGGGTGGCTCTACCCCGGAAACAGGCTTTGACTGCTCCGGCTATGTCTGCTGGGTTTATAACCAAAACGGTTATGATGTTGGGCGCACCACCGCCAACGGATTATGGCAAAAAAGTCAGCATATTTCCGAAGCCGAAGCAAAACCCGGTGATTTGGTTTTCTTCAAAGGAACGTATGATACGCCGGGGATGAGCCACGTTGGAATATATCTCGGCAACGGAAAAATGGTCAGTGCTGGTGACCCCATCAAATATGCTGACATTCACTCGTCCTACTGGCAGCAGTATCTCGCTGGATTTGGACGGCTTTCAAAATGAAATGGAGGGTTTTACTATGAGTGAAAAACTGGATAAGCTGCGCGCTTCTTTGGAAAAGGAAAAGGAGCGGCGCATTAAGATCAACAACCGCATCGAAAGCCTTGAGCGGCGGATTCAGGAAGCAGAAGCCGCCAAGGTGAATGAAATGGTGCGCACCGCCAAAGTCACCCCGGAACAGCTTGCTGCTCTGCTTCGGCAGTCGGCTAATACCACTCCAAATCCGGCTGCACTGGCTGCTGTAGGCGCAACTTTCGACAAGGAGGATGATTCGGATGAAGTTTAAGAGATTTGGCGCACTGTTGCTGTCGGCGGTGCTGTGCATCGGCATGGCCGCTCCTGCTTTTGCCTATGAGGGCGATACTACCCCGGTGGAGCAGCCCGTTCTGCCGGAAGTCGTGGAGGAGGATACCGTCACTATCACGGATGAGGAATCCGGCGCACTGACCCCGGAGGGCAATCTGACGCTGGTGGACGATTATCACACAAACTATTCCGATGGTAGCGGCCAGCAGTTCATCACACTCGTCAGCAAGTCGGGTGCGACTTTTTATCTGGTCATTGACCGCAATGCCAAAGGCCAGCAGACCGTCCACTTCATGAATCTGGTGGATGAAGCAGACTTGCTGGCTTTAATGGAGGAAGAAGATGCAGAAGCCTACAATGCTGAAAAAGAAGCGGTGAAGCAGGCTGAACTGGACAAGCTGAAAGCCGAGGAAGAAGCCAAGAAAGCCGCAGAGGAAGCGGAAAAAGCGGCAGACGTTCCGAAAGAAAACAAAATGACAAAATATGCTGCGGCTTTTCTCGGTGTCGTGGCACTGATCGCGCTGGCGGCTGGCGGCGGTTTCTATTTCTTCATCCAGCAGAAGAACAAGAAACAGGCAGAAAAAGAAGCTATTGACCCGGACGCGGACTACACCGAGGATACGGGTGACTTTGAGATTCCCCCGGAGGATGATTCGGAAGATGAGGATACTTCCGAGGAACAGGATGTAACTCCTATCTGATTTTAGGGCGGCGGTTGCCGCCTACATACCATAATCCGAAATAGATTGGAGGGAACGCTTATCGCAATTTTGATCGTGACCGAAAAGCCGTCCGTTGCCATGTCTTACGCCAAGGTTTTGGGGGTGCAGGGGCGGCAGGATGGCTACCTTGAGGGCAGCGGCTATATCGTGAGTTGGTGTATCGGCCATCTGGTAGAACTGGCTCCGCCCAGCACCTACGATGAAAAGTACGTCAAATGGAATGTAGCCGATCTGCCTATCCTGCCGCAAAGGTGGCAGTACCTTGTGTCTGCCAGCACAAAAAAGCAGTTCGGAATCCTGAAAAAGCTCATGCACCGCGCCGATGTGGAGAGCATTATCTGCGCAACGGATGCAGGATAGTGCGGTTGGGTGACTCAAGAGAAAGAAAAAAGAGACCTCATCTC